>CANIVF010000039.1 GCA_947470895.1 Bacteroidota bacterium | reverse complement strand
GGAAACATTCACCACTTGATTAGTAATAGTTGTTCCTGCTGTGATGGGCACATCGGTGCCAAGGCCTGCGCCTAAGTCTCCATCAATAAAATATTCGAGTTTGTTTACGTTCGGTGCTGCAGATAATGATGAGGCAGGTAGTTTATAGAAAGGTGAAGTAAACGCAGTGCTCCACTTACCGTTTGCATCTCTGGCCCGGAATGTAATGGTATGAAATCCGTCTGCAACGGATGCTAAGGAAACATTCACCACTTGATTAGTAATAGTTGTTCCTGCTGTGATGGGCACATCGGTGCCAAGGCCTGCGCCTAAGTCTCCATCAATAAAATATTCGAGTTTGTTTACGTTCGGTGCTGCAGATAATGAGGAGGCAGGCAGTTTATAGAAAGGTGAAGTAAAGGCGGTGCTCCATTTGCCGTTTGCGTCTCTGGCGCGGAATGTAATGGTATGAAAACCATCTGCCACGGATGCCAGGGAAACGTTCACCACTTGATTAGTGATGGTTGTTCCTGCTGTGATGGGTACATCGGTGCCAAGGCCTGCGCCTAAGTCTCCATCAATAAAGTATTCGAGTTTGTTGATGTTCGGTGCTGAAACAAAGGATGTTGCTGAAATTTTATAGAAAGGACTTGTAAATGTTGTACTCCATTTGTTGTTCACATCCTTCGCCCGCACGGAAAGGGTGTGAAACCCATCTGCTAAGGATGTGATGCTAACATCAAATGACTTAGAGATGGTGGTGGCTGCTGTGATGGACACCGTGCTACCACTGCCAGCGCCCGGGTCAGCATCAAAAAAATACTCCATTGCCGTAATGTTTTGGGCAGCGGAATTCACGTAAAGGCAAATGGACAGGAAGAAAAATAAAACTCGCTTCATATGGAAACGACTTAATTATTGCTTTTTACGCTGATGGTTACTTTGATTGGTGTGGTGGCATCACCCGTGCCGGTGTTCACCATGCTGGTGATGGATGGAATGGGAGGGATGCCCGAAACGATATAGGGCGTGGTTCCACCAAATGCGCCTACCTCAGTACTACCGCTACCCAGTGTTTTTAATGCCGAGCCCGCTTTTATTTGGAAAGCTTCATCGGCACTGATGCCTGCGCCTGAACCTAATATTTCTGAGTTGGTGATAAGGTCATAGTTGTTTACGTTACCTGTTCCTATTGAAAAAGTTGATCCGGTACTCACATTGTAACTGAATGTAACACCTGTATAATTAAAAGCACCACTACCTGTAAGAAGGTTATTTTCAAAAACGCAATTTGCAATCAAAACTGTTCCTGTATTAGGTTGAGAAGTAATAGTATTGTGCCGAATAACCCAACTTTGGTTACGTGGATCATTCAAGGCAGATATATAATTAAGAATATTATTATTAATTAATACGTTTGAAATGGTATATCCTGGTGTGCTTGATTCACTAATATACGATAAATAATTTCTGGAGATGACAATATTAGAAACACTCGTGTTGGTTGTTGAAACTTTATTTGTGTTATAGAGAATGATGTTAGAAAAATTATTTCGCGAAACCGTTATGTAACTCACCCCATGGATATAGAGAGTACTTGCGGTAATTCCATAGATTTCACTTCCTCCACTTCCTGTATTAAAATATACACTGCCTAACGATGAATTCCTCTGGTCTGCTTTGAGTTCTGTATTTTTTGTCAAAAAATAACCATTACCGTAAATTTTTAATGGCTTGGTTAACGTTAGATCACCGTAGCTGGTAATGCTGGGGTCGCTGGGGTCTATAATCAAAATGTCATTGGCAACAGCCGCATCATGCGCTGCTTGTGCAGTGGTATAAACATTGGTACCTGAAACACCTGCAATATTATTTACCCTTCGCACCGTTTGAGCCATGCCCGAAATGAGAAATACAAGTGATAAGAAGATAGTAAGTAGAGACTTCATATATTATGTGTTTTATAGTTCGTTAGGTTTTATTTTTTTGTCTTGAAATTGATTTTGAATAGTTAGTAATTAACCACCGGGTGGGCTCGCTGGTTCTGGTAATACGCTATCGCCAGTTGTTCCTCCGGGGTTGCCTGAGCCTGAACCTCCTCCTAGTGCTGCAGCAACTCCTCCCGCGGCAAGAATCGGTAATATCTTCACCAAAAATGGTGTCCGTGGCTTCACTCTGAATTGGCTACTTGCCACCGGCTCGCTTTTACTGCTGGCATTGGTTAATACCAATTGATAGTTTTTTCCTTTTACACTCTTGGGCATTTTCCATTCGTAAGCACCGGCATTGTCAATAAGCTGAGCCACCCTCAGGTCGGTCACATTATTTTTTTTAAGTTCGATGGTAACCTTGTCACTCATATAACCACCGGTCCATTTCATGGAAATGGTGCGACCTTTCTTATAGGTGGTCAGCGCAAGTGGTTCAAAGACGAGTTTGGGAGCCGCCATTTTAGTGGCTTTGATTTTAACTCGGATGTCTCCATCAAATTCAGAGGGCAAAACGCTCTTTGCATCCCAGATGACGAGTTTTGATTTTCCGGGCAATACATTTTCACCGGCATCCCCGGTAACCGAGATCGGTTGGCCATAGTTATCATGCGAGCTATAAAAGTCAATTTTAAATTTTTGGTTAGCTTCCAAATGGCTTAGTGCGTAACTCACGGTTACTTTTTCTCCATCAAAAGAAGCGTTGATATTTTCAATGATCTGTGCGTGGGCCAGGTTTAACAGACTCACCATCAGAATAATCATAATTAGTTTCATCCCGGTCATAAATGTTTTTAAATATAGACTTATTAAAATCCTAACACGAATCCTAACAAAAACCATGACAAAAATCATGATTTACACTAAGAGCGATCATGCAGGTATTTTTAGGGTAACACTTACTTTTAGGGCAGTAAATTTTAAAACCAACACCTGAACCATGCAACTTGAGAAAATCCATTATGACAATAAGATTGTCAAAGCCTTCATCATTGCTTCCGTTACTTTCGGAATTGTAGGTATGACGGTAGGATTGCTGGCCGCCATTCAGCTTTTTTACCCACTGTTTAATTTCGATCTGCAGTATGTCACTTTTGGGCGTATTCGTCCACTGCACACCAACGCGGTGATTTTTGCCTTCGTAGGCAACGCCATGTTTGCCGGTGTCTACTACAGCATGCAGCGCTTATTGAAGGCGCGTCTGTTTAATGACACACTCAGTTGGATACATTTCTGGGGCTGGCAGCTGATTATTTTAGCCGCAGCCATCACATTACCGCTGGGTATCACCACCGCTAAAGAGTATGCAGAGCTGGAGTGGCCTATCGATATCGCCATCGCACTCATCTGGGTAGTGTTCGGTATCAACATGATTGGTACCATCATCAAACGTAGAGAAGAGCACATGTATGTGGCTATCTGGTTTTACATCGCCACGTTTGTCACGGTAGCGGTTCTTCATATTGTGAACTCTTTCGAGATGCCGGTAAGTCTTTTCAAAAGTTATTCTGCTTATGCCGGTGTGCAGGATGCATTGGTTCAATGGTGGTATGGCCACAATGCGGTGGCGTTCTTTTTAACTACCCCATTTTTAGGAATCATGTATTACTTTCTGCCTAAGGCAGCGAATCGCCCAGTATATTCTTATCGCTTGTCGATCATTCACTTCTGGTCGTTGATTTTCCTGTATATCTGGGCTGGTCCGCACCATTTATTATATACTGCATTGCCTGACTGGGCACAATCATTAGGTACGGTATTCTCTATCATGCTGATTGCTCCATCCTGGGGTGGTATGCTCAACGGATTGTTTACGCTTCGTGGTGCCTGGGATCGCGTTCGTGAAGATGCCGTGTTGAAATTCATGGTGGTAGCCGTTACTGCCTACGGGATGGCTACCTTGGAAGGTCCACTACTTTCCCTGAAAAACGTGAATGCAATCGCTCACTACACCGATTGGATTGTAGCGCACGTGCACGTAGGTGGCTTGGGTTGGAATGGATTCTTAATCTTCGGTATCCTGTATTGGATGATCCCACGTATGTGGAATACCAAGTTATATTCATCTAAACTGGCTAACCTTCACTTCTGGATTGGTACACTGGGTATCGTGTTCTATGCATTGCCGATGTATATCTCCGGTGTGGTGCAAAGCTTAATGTGGAAAGAATTTGCTGCTGATGGTTTTCTCAAGTATCAAAACTTCCTGGAAACAACCACTCAGATTTTGCCGATGCACATGCTTCGTGCAACAGGAGGATTATTATACTTAACGGGCGTGTTTATCATGACCTATAACCTTCTTAAGACCGCTGGATCGGGCAAGTTTGTAGCGAACGAAGAAGCAGAAGTTTCACCATTGGTGAAAACAGGTCATAACGGTGGCTACTGGCACCGCGTGTTGGAAAGCAAACCCATTCTGTTTACAGTGTTGGCTTTAGTTTCCATTTTGATCGGAGGTATTATTGAGTTGGTTCCTACCTTCCTCATCAAGTCGAACATTCCTACCATAGTAAGTGTGAAACCTTATACACCACTGGAGGTGCATGGTCGTGATATCTATATCCGTGAAGGTTGTGTAAACTGTCACTCACAGATGATCCGCCCATTCCGTTCAGAAGTGCAACGTTATGATCCAAAGGGAGGCGAATATTCTAAGGCAGGTGAATATGTGTACGATCATCCATTCCTGTGGGGATCTAAGCGAACCGGTCCGGATTTACATCGCACGGGTGGCAAGTATACCGACAGCTGGCACTTCCGCCACATGCTTACACCACAAGAAGTAAGCACGGGTTCGATCATGCCTGCGTACCCATGGCTGTATGAGCAGGAAATTGATAAGGGTTCTACAGCTGCCAGAATCAATGCATTGCGCACCGTGGGGGTACCGTATGAGGATGGTTATGAAGATATCGCCAACGATGATCTTGATAAGCAGGCGCAGCGTATCGTTGATGGTCTTCAGCTGGAAGGTTATGAGACTACCAAAGAAACTGAAATTGTAGCCTTGATCGCCTATCTACAACGATTAGGAGCAGATATTAAGGCGGAAAAAGTAGCCAACGCTAACAACTAAGATTATGTATAAAGATATTCTTAGAAACATCGATAACATAGCCATCTGGCCCATGATATCATTCATCATCTTCTTCACCTTTTTTGTCATGCTATTGTGGTATGTTTTTACAGCCGATAAGAGCTTCATAAAAGAGATGAGCAAGAAACCGCTACAAGATGGATCAGAAAACTCAAATGATGTAGAACCTCTAAATCGATAACCCAGATGAAAAAATTGATTTCATTTTTTATAGCATTCGTTGGCCTCACTACGGCCAGCTATGCCCAGGCTGCTGCCGAAGCACCGGCTGCTTCCATATGGGATGACCCCATGCTTACTTTCTATGTAGCCATCGGGTTTATTTTTGTGGTGGTTCTGCTGGTATTACTTGTGGCCATGTATATGCTGCAAGTAATAAAAGTAATGACACGACAGGCCGCGCAGGAAAAGGCCCGACAGTTAGGTGCTGTGTATAAAGAGGAGCCATCCTTATGGTCTAAATTATGGAGCGAGTCCAATGATTTCGTACCACTTGAAAAAGAAGCAGACATCATGCTTGATCACAACTACGATGGTATTCGCGAGCTGGACAACCACTTACCACCCTGGTGGAAATGGCTTTTCTATTTATCCATTGTTTTTGCAGGAGTTTACTTATTTTTCTATCACGTAACCGACACGCTTCCATTGCCCCTTCAGGAATATCAAAATGAAGTGACCTTGGCTCAGGAGCACGCAAAGAAATTACAAGCCTCAAACCCCGTGGCAGCTATTGACGAAATTAGTGTGAAGGTTATCACCGATGTATTAGCTATTGCCGATGGTAAGCAAACATTCCTGAATAACTGTGCTTCGTGTCACCGTAAAGATGGAGGTGGCGATATTGGCCCTAACCTTACCGATGAAAATTGGTTGCATGGCGGAGCGATACAAGATGTATTTAAAGTAGTTCGTCACGGTGTGCAAGGCACCAACATGATTGCCTGGGAAGGATTTATCAGCCCTGACAAGATGCAGAACGTTGCCAACTACGTACTGACTTTAAAAGGTACAAATCCTGAGAATCCGAAAGCGCCTCAAGGTGAAATTTATAAACCAGCTGAAAAAGTTAAAGCAGATACCGTAAAGGTGCAGGTGACTTTGTAATTTAGTTTGATAAAGTTGAATCAAGAGCATCCTCAAAGTGTTACTATATTGAGGATGCTCTTAATATGATCGGAGTGTTGTAATCGATTGATGAGAAAATGAAAGAAGCGGGCCAAACCAATTTTTACGAGTTTGAAGAAGAGTTCAGAGATACACTGGCAACCGTAGATGATAAAGGCAAGCGGGTGTGGATCAATCCTAAAAAGCCATCAGGTCGGCTGCACAATTGGCGCATTGTAGTGACCACCGTATTGCTTAGTATTTTCTTTGCAGGGCCATTTATCAGTTTGAATGGAAGGCCATTCATGCTATTCAATTTTTTTGAACGTAAGTTTATTCTCTTCGGTCAGGTATTCTGGCCTCAGGATTTCTTTCTATTGGCGCTCACGCTCGTTACCTTATTTGTGTTTGTGATTTTATTCACGGTTGCCTTTGGTCGCATCTGGTGCGGATGGGCTTGCCCTCAAACACTATTTATGGAAATGGTATTTCGCAAAATCGAATTTTTGATTGAAGGCGATGCCAACGAGCAACGAAGAGTAAATAATGGCCCATGGACTGTTATGAAGATCCGTAGAAAACTGACGAAGCAAGTGATCTTCATTGCGCTTTCTGTTATCATCGCACACATCACCATGGCTTACCTCATTGGCATTGAGGAGGTGAAAGTGATTGTAACGCAATCGCCTTCGGAACAGATGGCCGGTTTTATTGGATTAATGGTGTTCACTGGAATTTTCTATGGCGTATTTGCCTACTTCAGAGAGCAGGCGTGTATCGCAGTGTGCCCTTATGGTCGCCTTCAGGGAGTTTTATTGGTGAAGGATTCTATCGTAGTGGCCTATGATTGGTTGCGTGGGGAGCCCAGAGGTAAACTGAAAAAAAATCAAACCTCCATCACTGAAAAACAAGGTGATTGTATTGATTGCAAATTATGTGTGCATGTGTGTCCTACCGGTATTGATATCCGACATGGTACGCAGTTAGAGTGTGTGAACTGCACAGCATGTATTGATGTGTGCGATGATGTGATGACGAAGATAAACAAGCCAACGGGATTGATTCGTTACTCATCGTATAATGCCATAAAAGATGGTGTTCAGGAATTATTCACACCTCGCATAGCTGGTTATTCAGTAGTGTTGGTGGCGTTGATAAGCTTACTTTCTTATTTTATTTCAACTCGTGCAGATATCGAGACTACCGTATTAAAAGTGCCTGGTACGTTATATACCAAAACAGATGACGGACAGATCACGAATTTGTATAGTATTGAATTTGTAAATAAGACTTTTGAAGATATCAATCTTGAAGTGAAGATCGAATCGCCACAGCAAGCGACCTTCATGAAAATCGGAGACCCTGCCATTGTGGTGCCCAGGGAGGGCATATTGAAAGGAATGATCATGGTAAAACTGCCGGAGGAGGCGATCACTTCCATGAAGACGGTGATTGAATTGGGGATTTATCAGAATGGTGAAAAAGTGGAGACGACAACGGCTAAATTTGTGGGGCCTATTGTGAAGGGCAAAAAGATGGTTTTGAAATAATAATTATTGATTTAAATATCAGAAGTATGAAATGGGTGGTAGCAGCATTTGTTTTTTTTGGATTATTCATTGGGTCGCTGGTGGTGATTTGCGTGCGCGAGGATATCAGCCTGGTGTCAAAAGATTACTATCAGGAAGAACTCAATCATCAGGATAAGATCACCCAGCAGGTCAATGCCAACCAGTTGACCGAGAAGCCTCAACTCTCATTTGAAAATAATGCAGTCAAGTTATTATTTCCTTTTTCTTCAAGTATGGAAAAAGGTGAGTTACATGTGTTGCGTCCTTCGGATGATCGACTTGATCAGAAATTTGAGTTAAACGCCATGGAGGGCGATAGCCAACTCTTTCCACTGAAAGTATGGGAGAAGGGATTGTATCGCGTTAGCCTCACATGGACTATGGAAGGCAAAGATTATTATTATGAAAAAGTAATGGTTCTATAATATGTGGTGGACCGCATTGATTATGGGTTTTGCAGGCAGCTTGCATTGTGCAGGTATGTGCAGCCCATTGGCGATGGCAGTTACTGCTCAAAAACCATATCTTTTTAACAAAATCATCTATAATTCTGGCAGGGTATTTACCTATGGAATTTTAGGAGCTATCGCAGCAAGTTTCGGAAGTCTATTTATGATCACACCCTACCAGGGAGTGATTTCCTTTTTTGTTGGTGCACTCTTTCTGTTGATGGGTATAGGTGCCATCAGCGGGGTCCGCATTCCTTTTATTACTGAAGTCCTCATAAGTTTCACCACCCGATTAAAGGGCCTTTTCAATTGTTGGTTAAAGAAGAAAAATAATCTGGCTGTGTTGGTCATGGGCATGCTCAATGGCTTGCTTCCTTGCGGGCTCACCTATCTGGCAATGACCTATTGCTTTATCATGCCTTCCATGATGGAAGGTTTTGGTTTTATGATATTATTTGGAGCGGGGACATGGCCAGTAATGATTGGCTTTACCTGGCTACTAGGCAAGGGTTTTGGAAAAGTAAAAGTCAATTATCAGAGAATCACTACGGTTGTATTCATCATGATTGGGGCCTGGTTATTAGCCAGAGTATTTATGGATCAATCCATGGACAACCATATGCATTTGTCTGGCAAGACTTCTACTGAAGAAGTTATTTGTCAATAAACCAGATTTTGATTTTAGATCGAAATGCGTAATTTTAATAACACTTTTTATTATCTAAATTTTCAATTCAATGAAAAAAATATTAGTTCCTACCGACTTTTCTAAAACCTCTATAACAGCGCTGGAAGTTGCTGCGGAGATTGCCAGCAAATCGTCTGCAGAAATCACACTCCTTCATGTGGTGGAAGAAGCTACACCTGATTCATATAACATTACTGGCGAGTGGCGAACAACCCAGGATTGGAGCAACAGATTGTTCACCTTAAAATTACTGGAAAAAGCTAAGGCTCAACTAGAGAAATTAGTACTTGATCCAAAATTTTCGTCCGTAAAAGTGAATGGTGAATTGCGTTTGGGAAATGCTTTTCATGGCATGCGCACGATTATTACAGAGCACAAAGTTGATTTGGTAGTGATGGGTACCCAGGGGCAATCGAAGCTTGAAGAAATGATCATAGGATCAAATACGGAACGCGTAGTGCGCCATGCAAAATGTCCTGTTTTAAGTGTTCATAAGAAGCCTGCCAAGGTCGATTTCAAGAATATCGTTTATGCTACTGCTATGCATAAAGATGAAGAGGTGTTTACCAAAATTCTTAAAAGAACTCAGCAGATTTATGACTCCACTATTCACCTGGTGCGTATAAATACCCCCGGAGATTTTCAGCGTGATTATGTGGTAAAGGAGTACATGGAAAAGTTTGCCAAAAAGCTTCGTCTTAAAAACTACACCATTAATATTTTTAATGATATTACTGAAGAAGAGGGAATCATTTACTTTGCCGAAACTATTGATGCTGATTTGATTGCGATGGCAACTCATGGTCGCACTGGTTTTGCGCACGTGATGGCAGGAAGCATTGCCGAAGATGTAGTCGGGCATTCTAAGCGTCCGGTTCTTACTTTTGTTGTAAAACACTAAAAGTTAATTCACTACGTTTTAAAAGCCCTCCGGTTTTCCGGAGGGCTTTATTTTTTATCTTTATCTTCTTTTCCTTGCAGCGGTTGAAGAATTACTATTTTATATTAGGATTAAGTATCTATGCCAGTGAGTCTGAAATCAAACGGGCGTATCGGCATTTAGCTCTTCAATTTCATCCTGATAAAAACCCATCGGAGCAAGCCGAAACTATTTTTAAGGAAATAAACGAAGCCTACGAAACACTTGGCGATAGCGAGAAAAAGCTAGCCTATGATCAATTGCTAAGAGGGATACCACAGGATATACCTGCACCCTCCAGACCTCACCGTGATCCACGCTACAAGCCACGGGCTCCGGGTTCTTACTCTCGTAAATCCAGGGGGCAGGAATTAATTGACGTGATGAACGAAAACTTGAAGTATGCTCTTTTTATTTCACGCATAACATTTGGTTTTGCATTACTCATTGTCTTGGATTTTTCTTTGCCAAAAGAAAAAACCGAGCTGCAGGTATTGTCTTCTTCCTATCGTAAAGAAATTCGCGCAAGCAATATGCTACAATTAAATCTTGAAGATGGCGCTGCGATAAGTCTGAGTAGAGAAGATGCTGGTGAGTTCATTAAAACCAGAAAAGTGATGATCTATAGTTCATCGGTGTTTGCCATTCCGGTCACAGTCGAGAGTGAAAGGACTCACTTTAAAGCAAAAATTCCAGTATCTATTTATGGAAATTTTATTTTTTGTCCATTAATCATGTTGATCACTTCTTTGTTAGGCACATTTTATTGGAAAGGAGTGGAGTTCAGATTTAATTTGGGAGTTGTAAATTTCTTTCTGGCCCTATTGTCATTACTGTTTTTACGCATTCACCTCTTTTAATATGAGCAAGAAAAATGATTGGAAAACCCGTGAGGGTGTCGTGTACTCTACAAACGATGAGTATAATTATACCCATTCAAATCAGGATGAAATGAAAACATTGCCAGCAGCTCAACAGAACCTGAGGGTATTGCTGGATAAAAGTGGTCGGGCAGGTAAGCAAGTTACTCTGATCACGGGTTTTATAGGTATATCGGAAGATTTGGAAAAACTGACTAAATTACTGAAAGTTAAGTGTGGGGTGGGTGGCTCCTGCAAGGAAGGTGATATATTGATCCAGGGAGATGTGCGCGATAAGGTAGTGGGCATTCTTGGCAAAGAAGGATACAAGGCACGTAAATTGTGATCATATTTCTGCATGTTGTAAAAACTTTTACTGACATGGGTTAGTTACTATATTTGAAACACTTAAAACACTAAAAATCATAATTATGGCATTTACACTTCCGGCACTTCCTTATGCTTTTAATGCATTGGAACCACATATTGACGCTCGCACCATGGAAATTCATCATGGCAAACATCACAATGCATATGTAACCAACTTAAACAATACTTTGGCAGGCAAGCCTGAGGAGAATTTGAGCATTGAAGAGATCTGTTCAAACATCTCAAAACATCCAGTAGCAGTTCGCAACAATGGCGGTGGCCACTATAATCACAGTTTGTTCTGGACGTTGATGGCTCCGAATGCAGGCGGGGCACCTACAGGTGCTTTGGCAGACGCAATTAATGCGGCATTCGGTAGCATTGAAGAATTTAAAACTAAATTCAACGCTGCAGGTGTTGGTCGTTTTGGATCGGGCTGGGCCTGGTTAACCAAAGATGCTTCAGGCAAGTTGACTATTTCAACTACACCCAATCAGGACAATCCACTCATGGATATTGCTGAAGTTAAAGGAACACCCATTTTAGCTTTGGATGTTTGGGAACATGCCTATTACCTCAATTACCAAAACCGCAGACCGGATTATTGTGCTGCTTTTTGGAATGTGGTAAACTGGAATGAAGTAGCGAAGCGATTTGCTAAATAGTCTTTTACAGATCTTCTGATGAGAGGGCTCCGAATAATCGGGGCCTTTTTTAGTTTTTCTTAGTGTGATAAATATTTTTTAAGTAAGCAAGCTGCCCCGTATGGTACAGATCATGTTGTAGAACGCCATGGATTATATCCTGAAACGTTCCTTTTTCAGAATACTTCTTTTTGAGGATGGAGTCTTTTTGTTTTGCCAATAGGGTAAGTAGTTGTGCTTGAGATTCCGCTAACGAATTCAGGAGTGATCTCCATCCCGCTTTTTTTAACAGTTCGTTTGTTTTCCAATTCTCCTCACTCTCCATGGAAGGGTTAGAATCAAGATCGCCATTTAACTTTTTGATCAATGATTGTCTCCAATAAATCATGTGCGAAGTAATCTGTGCAATGGAGTGAGCACCATCAACAGGTTGTCAATATGCTTTTGCTGGCGTAATGGTTTCCAGAGTTAAACAAAGGGAATCTCCATACCAGGGTTGCCCGTCATATAGAGCCGAGAATTGTGCAACGAGATGAATGATTTTTGGGTTTGGCAACTTCATGCTCACTTACTTTTTATCACATAGCTCAAACCTGCACGAATGGCAAACTCAGTATCGGCAACATAAAAATCTCCAAGGGCTTCAAAGTTCCACAAATCGTTAATTGGTTTTACCCAACCACCTCCTAACGAAACATCATTGGTTCCAATCAATCCGCGAAAGCGAACAAATACATGATCATATGGATACCACCGCATCCCCATCATAAAAGAGCTCTTTTCCTTCGTCCAGAGTTCCACACCGGCACTAGCAGTAAAATGACGTACCACAAAATAATTTCCTTCCAATCCCATTTGTCCTTTATCAAGGAAGCTACTGTAATTGGTCTTAATCAAATCCAAACTTCCGCTCACCATGATGTCGTTGTTGCTTTGAGCGAAAGAAGAAAGTGAACATGCAAAGAGTGCAATGAGGAATGAAATACTGTTTTTAGGTGTATCCATAGTTCAATTTTCTAAGGTTTCTTTTCTGTTATAAGTTTCTCTATAGCCATGTATTCGTCTCGCAGACGTGCCGCTTCCATAAATTCAAGTTCCTTTGCCGCTTTCTCCATGGCTTTGCGTGTACGTTCCGACAATTTCTTAAGCTCTTCTAACGACAAGTAAGCCACAACCGGATCGGCCGCTAATGTTTTTTCTTCGTCTTCAATATAATATCGCTTCACCGATTTCTTTGAATCGGATAGCTCCATTATCGAATCTTTCGATCGTATAATGGTCGTAGGTGTGATGCCGTGCTTGATATTATAATCAATTTGAATTTTTCTTCTACGATCGGTCTCATCAATAGCTAAGCGCATCGACTCAGTTATTTTATCGGCATACATGATAACCCTGCCATTTTCGTTACGCGCAGCGCGCCCGATGGTTTGTACTAGTGATCTTTGATTACGGAGGAAGCCTTCTTTATCGGCATCCAGAATAGCTACCAATGATACCTCTGGTAAGTCAAGTCCTTCTCTTAGAAGGTTCACTCCCACCAATACATCAAAAACTCCAAGACGTAATTCGCGCAATATTTCTACTCGATCCAACGTGGCAACTTCGGAGTGAATGTAGCGACACTTCACCGAGGCGCGCTCCAGAAACTTGGTAAGTTCCTCAGCCATTCTTTTGGTAAGTGTAGTCACCAATACGCGTTCTTTTTTCTTTACACGTTCATCAATCTCTTCCAGCAAATCATCAATTTGATTTTTACTTGGTCGCACATCAATGATAGGATCGAGTAAACCCGTTGGTCGAATAAGCTGTTCTACTACTACACCTTCTGATTTTCTTAATTCATATTCGGAGGGAGTGGCACTTACGTAAACCACCTGATTCAAGATGGATTCAAACTCATTGAAGGTAAGAGGGCGATTATCCAGCGCAGAAGGCAGTCGAAATCCGTAATCAACAAGATTTACCTTCCGGGATCGATCGCCTCCCCACATGGCCCGCACTTGTGGAACGGTAACGTGACTTTCATCAATCACCATCAAAAAATCGTCAGGGAAATAATCGATTAAACAGAACGGGCGTGCCCCTGCTTTTCTGCGATCGAAATAACGCGAGTAGTTTTCAACACCACTGCAATAACCCAACTCGCGCATCATTTCAAGATCGAACTCAGTACGCTCTTTCAAACGTTTGGCCTCCAGATGCTTTTTTTCTCCTTCAAACATATCCACTTGCAACACCATGTCATCCTGAATTTCGCGGATGGCCTGATGAAGCATGTCTTTACCAGTTACAAACAAGTTGGCAGGGAAGATGACCGATGTTTTTTCATCTGATATTTTTTTTCCAGTAACGGGATCGATCAATTGAATAGCCTCAATTTCATCACCAAAGAAATAGACGCGCACAGCATAATCCGCGTAAGCAAGAAAAATATCTACCGTATCTCCCTTTACACGAAAACTGCCGCGTTTGAATTCACCTTCGGTGCGCTGATATAAGATGTCGACTAAAGCAAATAGAAGTTTATTTCGGGGTATAAATTCTCCTACGATAAGTTGGATTTTATTTTTACCAAATTCCTCGGGATTACCAATACCATATATGCAGGAGACTGATGCCACAACAATAACATCGCGCCTGCCGGTAAGCAATGATGATGTTGCGCTGAGCCTGAGTTTTTCAATTTCCTGGTTGATGGAAAGATCTTTTTCTATGTATAGATTGGATGATGGTATGAATGCTTCTGGTTGATAATAATCGTAGTAGGATATAAAGTATTCTACTGCATTTTCAGGAAAGAAGCGTTTAAACTCTCCATACAATTGGGCAGCTAATGTTTTATTGTGACTTAGAATAAGCGTAGGCCTATTCAGTTCTGCTATAACATTGGCCACCGTGAAGGTTTTTCCAGATCCTGTTACACCAAGAAGGGTTTGATGAGATTCACCTCCGCTAAGACCACTAACCAGTTGCTTAATAGCCTTAGGTTGGTCTCCTGTAGGAACAAAGTCGCTGACCAGTTTAAAATCCATGAATGCGAGATAAATCAGTTAACAATATACTTGTTAACTGATTAACGAATAATAAGTTCCGGATTTTAATTATTCCAGATGGCCCACGCCTTTTCTGCCTGCACGTGTAGCATCTCAAGTCCGTTCTTAATATGAGATCCACGCATCTCAGCTTTTTGGAGAAAGATCGTACGTGCCGGATTGTAAATCAGATCATACACGTAATGTTCTGGAGTTAGCTGTTCGTAGTTAATAGGAGGAAAGTTGTTGGTATCGGGCGACATACCCAGAGGTGTTGTATTAATGATCAACGGCACTCCTGCAATAATTTTACCGTCTTGATCTAAATCTTCATAGGTATAATCCGCCTTTGCTTTGTCGCGCGATACCATCTGGTAAGGAATAGAAAGTTTCTTTAAAGCTTGCTGCACGGCTTTGGCCGACCCACCTGTTCCCAGAATAAGCGCTTTGGATTCCTTTGTTCTTGGAAACCATTTTTCTAATGTTTCATGGAAAGCATCACTATCGGTGTTAAAGCCTTTTAGTTTACCATCTTTGATTTTAATCACATTAACAGCACCTATTTTTTTTGCTTCAGGGTCAATTTCATTTAGAAATTTAACCACTTGTTCTTTGTAAGGAATGGTTACGTTGAGTCCTTCTAACTCGGGAGTTTCCTCCAACAGCTTTTTAAGATCATCTATAATGGGAAGAGAATAAAGATCATAATGATAATCTCGTAATCCCTCACGGAAAAATTTTTCATCGAAATAGGATTTTGAAAATGAATGACTGACAGTTGCCCCGATAAGGCCATATTTTTTTTCCATTGTATTACGATTTTGACTTGAGGTAGGCAGCGGTTTTTTCGATTGCAACTACGAGAAAAATACCTATAGCTGCGAATAGAATTGCATTAAATAATAGAGGGTCATTTCCGGTTTTTTCAAAATACTCCCAAGGCCAGATACTTTTGTCAAAAGCAGGCACCCGAACTCCTTCGTGATTTAACCTAAACAGCGTTACTTCTTTCCATGGCCACACCTTATTGAGCGATCCGATCATGAAACCAGCCAGCATGGCCAATGTAGGGAATCGATAATGGGTGAGAATCCAACTTAAGAATCTGGAGAAACCTAATAAGCCAAAAAAGCAGCCTAAAACAAAAACAGTAATTACAGGCAGGTTGAATTCGATCAATGCAGTAATCATGTATTCATATTTACCAATGAGCAACAACATGAAGGCTCCTGATATTCCTGGTAAGATCATGGCACAGATTGCGAATGCTCCGCAAAAAAATATGAAAGGTAAATTCGTCGGGGTTTCGGTTGGAGACAATATGGTGATTAAATAAGCAGCGACCACACCAATAACAAATGATGTCACAGTTGCCATATTCCATTTTTGGATATCACGCAGAATAAGTGGTGAAGAAATCAGAATCAGACCAAAAAAGAAAGACCAGATTTGAATCGGATGGTGCTCGAGCAAATAGGTCATTAAACGTGCCAATGATGCTAAACTAGTTACAATACCTCCCAAGACACATATCAGAAAAGGCCCGTTTATTTTTTTCCAGAAATCGGCAATCCTAAATCGAAGCAATAACTGGAACGCCTCTTTATCAATGGATTTAATCGAATTGAGTAACTCTTCATAAATGCCTGAAATGAATGCCACGGTTCCACCCGATACACCCGGAATAACATCGGCTATGCCCATGCACAATCCCTTCGTGTAGAGAAGGAGATAATCTTTGGTAGTTCTCAAAATTATTAGTCTGCCTGAAAGGGTGGAGTGCTGTTGTCTTTTTTACGTTCTAATCCAAGAAAGTGAAGAAAGGTATCGCCTCGTAAACCAAGACGAATAGTTTCCAACGGAATAACTTCATTAGGAGCAATGTTACCTAAGTTTACGTTTGCCCCTAAGAGTTTGATAAACCAAACCTGTTGGGCTTTTTGAGGAGCTTCCCAGATTATTTTTTCGAACGGTATTTTTGTTAAAATCTCCTGCACTAAACCAGAGCGCACTTCACCAGTAGAACGGAACAGTCCCACGTTTCCACCTTCACGAGCTTCACCAATTACTTTCCATGCACCTGCATCCAGTTCGCTCTGCATCAGCTCAATCCACTTGTAAGGAGGTATAATTTTATCTGCATCTTTTGAACCTACTTCGGATAGCACAGTAACCTGTTGAGATAGTTTACTGATGTATTCCAGTTTTTTGTCGTGTTCTAAGTCAATGGAGCCATCGGAGACTTCAGCATAAGTGATTCCGAATTTATCGAGCACCCTACGGTAATCATCAAATTGGTCACGAATAATAAATGCTTCGAACAGTGTGCCACCGAAGTAACAAGGAAGACCAGCGTCTTTATAGACTTTAATTTTATCTTGTACGTTGGGTGTTACGAATGAGGTGCCCCATCCAAGTTTCACAATATCAACGTGTTCGGATGCAATGCTAACGAAATCTTCAGCTTCGCGCACACTAAGGCCTTTATCCATGGCCATCGTATAACCACTTTGCCTCGGTTTTTTGGTGCGCTCAGGCAGGTTCTTCAGGTTGTAGTTCATGAGGGATCTTCTTTTCTAAACTGATCAATTATTTTGTAGAGGGCCTTTTGAGTTTCAATTTTTGGAAAAAAATCAAATAACACTGCATGACCTTCAAAGTTCAAAATTAATGCATTTTCCAGATAATTAAGTGCCTCTTTAAACTTGCCGGCTTCAATCAGGTAAACTGTCATGCGATAAAAAAATTCTGATTCAGCCGGAAGTTCGCTCATGCCTTGCAGAAGTGCTTCAATGGCTTTATCGTGCTCGCCTTGTTCGTAGTATATATACGACCAGTTCAGCCACACTTCTTTATCTTCCGGGCTTAAATTGCTCGCTTCTTCATAGGCACTTATGCTGGAAATAATGTTTCCTATTTTAAATTCTGCATGAGCTGCCGCTTTCCAATATTCAGCATTAAGACTATTGATCTTGATGGCTTTATTAAAAAAATGGAGTGCCTGATGCCATTTCTCTTGTTTTTCAAGACAACTGCCAGCTCCAAACCAAGCTTCTTCATACAATGAATCTAGTTTAGATGATTTTTGGAAGTACTTTAAGCCCAGATCATATTGCTCCAGATTTTCATAGGCAGCACCCATGCAACAATAAACTTCAGGGCTCGGCCCTTCGATATCAATGGTTTTTTTAAACTCATCAAGCGCCTTATCGTATTGTTCAAGATTCATGAATGAGTTTCCCATGTTAAAATGGGCGGAGGCAAAATTCTCATCAATGGCAATAGCAAACTCATAGGCTTCAATGGCTTCTTCAAAGCGCTCTAGTTTATTACTTACTATGCCGAGATTATACCAGGCTGCTGCAGAGTAAGGATCTTCGTCAATGAATTTTTTATAGTAGGAAAGACTTCCTTCCAATTGGCCTACTACATCTAAACAAAATGCAAGCTCATACAAAGAACCTTCATGGCTGATGTTTTCTTCAATTGATTTTTTATAAACTTCTATGGCTTGTTCATACTTTTCCATGCTTTGGTATGCCAGACCAATGTTATAGAAAATCTCATCCTTTTCTTCTTCAGCAAAAGCAAGCGCTTCCTCATAGAGGGTAATGGCCTCTTCATATTTTCCCTGAAGGGATAAGATGGAGCCAATAGATAGATGGATTTCTAAATCCAGTGGATGCAGATTTTTTGATTGCTCCAGTAATTCAAGTGCTTCTTCAAAGCGTTGAAGGTTTGTTAGAATTTGGGCCTTCAGCGTAAGTAATTCCGTTGAAAACGGATATTGTTCTTTGGCCAGATCAACGGCAGTAAGTGCACGTTTGAATTTACCTTTTTCCAGATAATAGCTGATGATTGTTTCGTATGAGTCGATATCAAAGAAGTCGTTCTTATCGTGCTTAAGATTTTCTTCGTACCGCCTGATCAATTCTTCCTCTTCTTGTCGCTTTCTGAATTCTTGGGCCATCCGTAAAGGGGTTTACCTAAAGTAGGCAAATTTAGTTTTAACTAAAAAAATCAATTTCAAATTTCCGGTAATAATTAAACTCGGTCAAGATTGCACTTTTTAAATGTTTGTAGTATAAGTGTCCGAATTGGGGTTACAGCACCAATCCAGGGTCTTTTCAAGACTCTTAAACTGAAAATTAAATTTATCAATCGCCTTTTGGTTTGAATAGTAGAAGGATTCCCTTGCCAATTTGGTGGATTGCCGCGAAATGAGGGGTTCCATTCCTGTTACCCTGCTGCGAATTTCTTCTGCCATCGCCAGCATAGAGAGCAGTGTGGATGGCATGTTTATGGATGGAGGTCTTTTTTTTAGTCGCATGGCAATTTGCGAAAAAAGATTTTGAAATGTGGTATGACCTCCATTGGCAATAAATCGTTCTCCATAAACTTTCTTGCCGTACATCTGCCAGATGATTTCAACCACATCACGCACGTCTACAAAATTTAGATGACCCTCTGTGTAGAACAACTTTTCTTTCATCACATAATGAAAAAGCTGAGCACTGCTTTTTGTTTGATCAGGTGGCGCCAGAATGACAGATGGATTTACAATCGATACATTCAAACCTTCTTCATGTGCTCGCCATACTTCTAATTCACCGAGGTATTTTGATTCTGCATAATCTGTATTCAGATCTCCGGCTACCCATTTACTATCCTCATTGATGTGGTGAAAACCTTTTTGTCTTCCAATAGCGGCCACGGAGCTAATATGGATTAGTTGATTTACATTTAAATCCAGACATGCATTCACTACGTTTCTGGTACCCACTTCATTCACTTCAAATATTTTATTTCTTTGTCGTGGGTTAAAAGAGACTTGAGCAGCAGTATGAATGACTGTAGTGGCTCCTTTCAGCGCTTCTGTGAGAGTTTCGGTATCTAATAAATCGGCTTCTCGCCATTCAATCTGAGTGAGATCTTGTAAGTGATTTGTTTCAGAGTCTGGTTTTTTAATTCCAACTAATGGAATATTTTCTTTTGATAATCTTCTGAGAAGATGACTTCCTAAAAGTCCGTTAGCTCCTGTAATGGCAAACATTTATAAGGAGTTATTGAGAAGAGGTAAATCTAACGCTTTCTTGAAATTTTTGTTTTGAAAGGCGCTTTCAACAGCTTTGCATTGCAACATGTTGTGGCAATCACTTCCTAATAGATCAACCCAGCCGGCTTCAATTAAGCTCACGGCCATCTTTTCAATCGGTTTTCCATAGTAGCCTACAAGGGAAGGGATATTCAGTTGAAGTAATACCCCTCGGTCTCTTAATTCTTCTGCTTTACCCATCGTCATATATTGGTAGCGCTCAGGATGTGCAAGAACAGGTTTATATCCTTGAGTGATGGCATTGAAAATAAATTCCTTCAGAATATATGGCTCTGAAAAGAAGTTGGTTTCAAAAAGAAGATAGTTTGTTCCAAACGTGAGAAGTTTTTTTTGTTCGGTAACTTTCGATGCAAGATTTTCATCCAGGTAATATTCGGCTGCAGCTTCAAGAACAATTGGAATGAGTTGTTCTTTCAATAGGCTATTTAATTCGGCAGCTTTAGAAAGTATTTGTTCTGGTTCATTTCGGTAATAGTCACTCATAATATGAGGTGTGGTAATCACCTTCACATATCCGAGGCTATGAAAATTTTTTATTAATTGAACAGCCTCCTCATGAGATTTTACGCCATCATCCAGACCCTCAAGTAGGTGCGAATGCATGTCGACTCTGAGGAACTTTTTAATGGAATCGTTTTTTTTCTTGAAAAAAGATATCACGATAGTTTAAATAATTTTTTCCAACGTCTTTTTAAGAGGGTGCGATCTTCATAATACCCATAACCATAATTACTGGATTTTAGTGGCATCGCATTGAGAATAGCTGAAACATTTTTCAACTTATTGAGTGTAACAATCCGAAATAGATTATGCATGAAATCTATGTTGGAATAATTGGCTCTGAATACATAGATGGAAAGATCAGAGCGCTTCATAGCCATAATACCGTCTGTAACTAATCCTACGGGTGGTGTATCAATAATGATAAATTCATAACGCAATCTGAGCTCTTCCAAAAAATCAACGAATTCACCATTTGATAAAAGTTCAGATGGATTGGGTGGATGAGGCCCCGAAGGGATGAAATCAAAATTTTCCAACGAAGTATGGATCAGGCACTCTTCCCAGGTATTCTTTTTTATGAGTATAGTACTCATTCCTTTGCTTGAATCATTTCCGGTCGGATATTTATCGCCTTTTGGCTTTCGCATATCCAAATCAACCAGTACCACTTTCTTTCTTGAAAGTGCAATCACGCCTCCTAGATTAACGGCCAAAAAAGATTTCCCTTCTCCTGAGATCGTGGACGAAATAGATATCACTTTACTGGCGCCACTGGATGAAAAAAACTCCAGATTGGTCCGTAACGTTCTTATCGCTTCGCTTATTACTGATTTGGGATTATCAATAACGTGGAATATAGTCTCCGATGCATGATTTGTTACCGGAATTGCTCCTAGTATCGGCACATTGGTACCATGCTCTAATTCTTTGATACTGATGATTTTATTGTTAATCAGGTATAAGAATCCTATAAAGAAAATATTTAAGACTATTCCAGCTACAAACCCGATTGCCAAAATTAGATTTTTCTTAGGCGATATTGGGATAACGGGAAGTGTGGCAGGAGCTAAAATTTTAAAGTCAGGAGTGCTACCTGCCTGGGCAATTTCAAACTCTGCTTTTGACTGCATCATGGACAGATAGAATTCTTCGTAGAGTTTATAATAGCGTTGGTTTTTAGAATACTGAGTGTTCTTGTCAGGCATCTGAATAAACTCATTATCCAGTTTTTTCTTGCGCTCACTGATTTCAGTTAGTTGTGTTAATAACTCTCTTTTAAGATTGTTCAGGTGAGCAAACAAATGATCTCTTGATGTCTTTATCTCTTGTTCTTTTTGCCTGTAAGCAAAAGTATTTTCGTTATAAGCAAGTGCAAGTCTGTCTCGTTCCTGCGTTATTTTTTGTAACTCCTCCAGTCTTTTATTGATCACCTCGGGCAGTGTTCTTGCATATGTTAAAACAACTTTACTGCCCTGTAACTCATCAATGAGGGTGTTTAGCTCAATCACTCTTTTATTTAAATCGTATCGCTGTGAATCAATCCTGTTGATGGCATTTATTGTTTTTTTTAAATCGATGGTTAAGTCATTACTTTTATTTTTTAATGTGAAGTCTTCAAAATAATCTTCAAAGTCTTCAATTCTCTTTTCAATTTGGACAAGCTCCTTATTTAGCCATTCGATCTTTTGCATGTTGGCCAGGTTCTTTTGTTGATTGCTATATAGAATATACAATGAATCAATTTTGTTTACGATTTCATGTGCTTTTAATGCGTTGTGATCTTTAAAGGAAATGCGAATGGTGTTTGCGTTAAAATTCAGCGGGTCTACTTTTAAATTTTGGGATAAATAATTGACCAGAGTTGCGCGGCTATTTAGAATAAAATAATAATCATTTCCATCACTCTCTTCATAAAACAGTGTCTTTACAAACTCAAACTCAGAACCATCGATGTTTACCACTCTGCCAAAAGAACCATTGACAATCTTCCCTTCTTCACCCAATCGCAGAGTAAAATTCTTACCATCTTGAAAATCAATGTAAATAGGTCTATCATAATGCTCCTTATTGATTTGAACAGCCTTTACATCATATGGGGCTCGTTTAAACATTTCATCAATCAGCACTTTGCCAACGCTATAATAACTAATATCCAGATCCATTGAATCCACCAACTGGCTTAAGAATAATCTGGATTTCATTTGTTCGATCTCTCCCGAAACGATGTTTAATGATTGATCCTCGATCACAGTCTTGATGCCGAGCTCAGTCGCATCACGCTTGATGTCCAACTTCAGTTCTGATTCGGACTCAAACAAATCGCGGGTGTATCGTATAATCAGATAGCCCGAAAGGTTCGCTGTCAAAAATATGAAAATAACCCAAGCTAGATTTTTTTTAAAGACAATAGCCAGTTTTTCGAAGTCAATGCCTTCGACCGTGCTTTTTAAATTTCCTAAATCGGGTTGTTTCAAGCCTAAATTAATTTACACTATTAACCACTGCAATCAGAGTTGTCAATGCCACCAACATGCTGATGATACCTGAATAATCCCTCAGCGCTTCGCTGAAAGGTCTGCGCACTGTCTCCACATATACAACATCTCCTGATTGAATGAGCATGTTACCATTTCTAAAACCATCAATGGTGCTGAAGTCCACAGCATATACTTTTTCGCCTCTAATGAGTCGAATATTTTGTGCCTTTGAGGTGTTATCCAGTCCTTTGGCTAAGCCTAGCACCTCCACCAAGGTGATGTTTTCATTTATCAGGGGAATAACCTGTCCACCAAGAGCGCCCAAAACGATCACTCTTTTGTTTGCAAAAGAAAGCTGAACAAAGGGGTCTTTAAAAAACTTCGCATATTCTTTTTGCAACACCTCTTCAGCTTGCTTCAATGTCAAGCCTTCCAACATAATCTCATTCACAAGCGGTAATTTAATCAGACCATTAAGATCAATCAGATAAGTAGACTCGTTCTGAACCGTTGATTGGTTGTTTTGAACTACCTTACTCAACTCGGGATTGGTATCAATCAAACGTTCACCACCATTGGAATATACTTGAATGGAAAGTCTGTCATTTTTTGCGATTTGGTAGTTCTTTTCAGCACCTAACATTTCTTTTTTTAGCTTCTCCGCACTGACTGTTTCAGTGGATTTGAACATGATATTCTGCTTGTAAGAAGCACACGAAGACATGAAAAAGATGAGCAGGAAGTAAGTAATACGCACAGACCGAAAAATTATCCAGTGAAGTTACTGATTTTTAATAAATATGAAGGAAATTGATGAGTTTGTAGCACAAAGGCTAAACGGCTTTTTGAAGTGTCTTAAGTTCCGTCAGGTACTTTTCAATGACAAGCTTTTCATCAAACTGAACCTCGATTTTTTTACGCCCGTTTTCTCCAAACTTCCTGAGCGTCAAGTCATCCAGAGTAGACATTTTTTCCATTTTGTCAGCGAGGTCTTCCGCGCTTTTAAGTTTGCACAAAAGTCCATTGAAATTGTCTTCAACTACATGATTGCATCCTGGCACATCGGTGGCGATAATTGGCTTTGATGAACTCGCTGCTTCTAATAAAGTGCGCGGGGTTCCTTCTCTGTAAGACGGAAGTACGATACAGTCAGCCTTTTGTATAAACGGCCGAACATCATCCGTAGTGCCCAAATATTCCACGGAGCCAGAAGAAATCCAATGATCAATAACGGAAAGCTGTATGCCTCTCTGATGTTCTGGATCTTTGGCTCCCAATAATTGAAACCTGGCATTAAATCCTCTTTGTTTCAGATTTTTAATAGCCTGCACATATTCCAGAATTCCTTTGTCGGTGATCAGTCTTGAAATAAGTAAAAAGGTGAATACTTTATTTCTATTGAACTCCATCGCCCTAAAGCGACTGAGGTCAATTCCTGAACCTGGAATCAGATCCGCTGATTCTTTTGTAATAAGCTTTTTATCCAAAAAGAGGGCTAAATCATCTGAATTTTGAAAGAACACCTTTTTGGGGAACAGAAATGCAATCTTATACAAGCTCATGGCCACGGCCGACACGAGATTTTTCTTTAAGAAAACAGTACCTAAGCCACACACGTTATTGATAGTAGGGATTTTAAGAATAGAGGCTGCCAGTGTGCCGTAAACATTCGGTTTGATGGTGAAATGCAATATCACGTCAGGCTTTAGCTTTCGATAAATGCTAAAAAGTTCAAAAAAAAGGGCCGTATCTTTTATGGGATTAACCCCGCGGCTGTCCATAGTTACAGCATGGTGCTTGCAGCCGGCTTCTTCCAGAAAGTGTGTATAGTGATCGTGAGGGGCGATCGTGTGTACTTCATAGCCTTTGGCCAACAAGATTTTAACGAAATTCAACCTGAAGTTGTAGATGTTCCAGGACGTATTTAATACAATAGCTACTTTCATTGATAACGCTTCCTGATCTTAGTTAAATAGGAATAGGATTAAATATAAATAAAAATTGAATTCTTAAATATTCGCATTTTTTTGACAAAATCTTACATCTATCCTTGAGATAATAAATGGTAACCCTAAAATTCACTTTACAATCAGTTAAGTTTGACCAGCAATGAAAATTATGGGAACTAAGAAAGCAATTTTGGTGGCATTGGCAGAAAAGGACAGGCCAGAACTTACAGACGAGCATTTAGATGAACTGGCTTTTCTTGCAGAAACGGCCGGTTTACAAACTATTAGGAGATTTGTGCAAAAATTACCTCATCCTGATGTGCGCACCTTTGTGGGTAAAGGAAAACTGGATGAAATTAAGCAGACGGTGACAGCCAATAAGGTTGATAATGTCATTTTTGATGATGACTTAAGTCCTTCTCAATTACGAAATCTTGAACAAGAATTCAACGCTGGCGATGACAAGGAGCTGAAAGTGAGGGTATATGATCGCAGTTTACTGATTTTAGATATCTTTTTAATGAGGGCTCAAACTGCCCAAGCCCGCTCGCAAGTGGAGTTGGCAATGAATCAATACCTTCTGCCAAGACTTACACGCATGTGGACTCACCTTGAACGGCAACGTGGAGGGACAGGCACACGAGGTGGATCGGGTGAGCGCGAAATAGAGACTGATCGCAGAAATATCCGTTATCGCATTACACTACTTAAAGAAGAACTGGAAAAAATTGATAAACAAAGACAAACGCAACGTAAGTCGCGAAGCAATGTCGTGCGCGTGGCTTTAGTGGGCTATACCAATGTAGGAAAGTCAACGCTGATGAATTTGTTATCCAAGGCTTCGGTGATGGCCGAGAATAAACTATTTGCCACGGTAGATTCTACGGTACGAAAAGTAGTGATTGGGGATATCCCCTTTCTGTTGTCCGACACTGTTGGATTTATTCGCAAACTTCCACATCACCTGATTGAATCGTTCAAGTCAACGCTGGACGAAGTGCGTGAGGCTGATATTTTGCTTCACGTAGTTGATGTATCACATCCCTTTCATGACAACCATATTGAAGTGGTGAAAAAAACGCTGGCTGAGTTAGGCGCTGGTGACATCACCACTATTCTGGTGTTGAATAAGATTGACTTGCTTGAAACAACTGAAGATTCTGTGAAGGTGGAAGAACTCTCCGGATACTATCGTCAGCATGGATTTGATAAGGTTGTGTTTATTTCGGCACACCGCAAGGACAATATACAGGAACTTAAAAGAATGCTTTTTGAAGAGGTGAAGAAAAAACATCTTAAGATTTATCCAAACTATGTAGAAGGCAGGGAGTTTGTTTTTTAAGGAACTTCGTTTTTTAAAAATATTTTAGGTGCTGATTTTTTGATTATCGATGAAGTAAGATTTTTATTGGTTTTGAACTTGTAAGCTTCGAGTGCTGATTAAATAAGATTCTAAAATTGAAGAGTTAAGTAAAAGTACAGGATAACAAGAGGGGCAGAACTTGATTTTACCTGGTTGTTGGCTTATAGTAAATTTTCAATAGTAGAAAATAAATCCCTAACCTTAAATGGTTTTGTCATGTAAAAATTGGCTCCCATTTTAATTCCATAGTCCATATCACTTTGATTAGCTTTAGCGGAAAGAAAAATAAATGGAATGTGAGAAAGGTTAGCATCTTTTCGGATCGATTCAACTACATCAAACCCGCTAATGCCTGGCATCATAACATCGCAAACAATTAAACTTGGTTTGTTTTCCTGAGCAAGCATCAAACCCTTAGCTCCATTTTCGGCTGCTACTACATTGTAATTCCTGGTTTTTAATAATTCAATAAGACTCTCACGAACATTATCGTCATCTTCTATTATCAGTATACCTTTCATATTTAAGAAGCTACTTGCATTAATTAACCTTGAAACTTTTAACCAGATGGTTAATTTATGTTGGCTGAATTGAGAGCGGTTTATATGGTATGAATATTGAAAAAGTTGATCCTTGGCCGATTGAACTTGAGACTTCGACATGACCCTTCATGGCCTCCACTTGAGTGTTAACCATATAGAGGCCTAGCCCTCTTCCATGAGTTGAATAGTCGAGCCGCATGTATGGTTCAAATATTTTCTCCCACTCTTTTTGATCTATTCCTATTCCGTTATCAGTAACCGAAAAAACAAAAAAGTTATTTTCTTTATGCGAAGTAATTTTTATCTCCGGAATGCAATCCGCGGATTGATAGCTGAGTGCATTGTTAAGAAGATGTTCTAAGATGTTTTCAAGGTAGTGCCTTACCACCTTTACCCGTGGAGCATCGGATACATTGATAATTATGGTTGCTTTTGTATCATTTAATTTTGTTTTTACTTTTTGCAAGACGGAATCAAGAGCATCCTGAAATTCAATTTCTTCGGTGTTCGCATCCGGGGGTGTGTCACGTATTTCAAGAATTCTTGAAATATCAAATAGTATTTCATCGATTTGAATAGTGCACCCCTCCAAATGATTAATGATATCAAGATTGACGGGATCGCAATTGTCTTTTCGATTAAATAGATTGATCAGGCCTAATGAGCTGGCTACGGGGCCCCGAATATTATGAGATAGTAATTTCGAGAATTGATCGAGGTCTCGATTTTGTTTTTCAAGTTTTTTAAGCGCAATAGATAAGTCTATTGTTCTTTTTTGAACTTCATTTTCAAGATTCTCATTTATTCTTGCATTTTCCTCGTTAAGTCTGATCATGTTTGATCTTTGATCAGAGATTAACAGATGCGTCTTCACTCTGACTAGTAATTCTTTTGAGATGATAGGCTTGGTGATATAGTCCACTGCTCCAAGATTAAATGCTTTCTCGAAATCATCACCATCCGTTTTTGCAGTTAGAAATATGATCGGTATGTTTTTGGTGCGAGGGTCACGTTTTAGTTGTTCACATACTTCAAATCCGGATAATCCCGGCATCATAATATCCAACAGGATCAAATCAGGAATTTTTTCCTGGGCAATATTTATTGCACGTTCTCCATTGTTGGCAAGGAGTACCTCATACAAGGATTTTAAGAGTGAGGTAACCAAACTTAGATTATTTGGTTTATCATCTACCACCAGTACTTTCTTTCGCAGCTCATCCATATCGTTAAGTATTTATTTAGGAAAATGACTGGTAAATTCTTTAAGACGATCTGTTAATGAATCGAGATCAAATTGTTCAAATGTTTCGGTCAAAATCCGCAATGGATTTTCAAAATAGCTCAGTTTATTTGTTTTGACGTATACCCTCATGTCTTCAAGGAGTTTTTCCATTTTATGCACATCCATGGTTGAGATTAGCGATGAAATCTGTGTTTCAAAATGCTCCCTAAAATAGTTTAAGTGCGGACTTAAAGTTTCCTCTTCCTCAATATTAAGTTTAATTGCTTTTTCGGATTCTCTTTTCTCATCCCTGATCACTTCATAAGGCAGAAACCTTTTTAACTGTTCATATAAGGTTTCTCGCTCGATAGGTTTAATCAAGAAGCCAAGAAATGGGTCTCCTGTATTTTCATTTCCTAAAATCGAAGCGGACCACGCTATGATCGGAATGTGACTAAGTTGTTTTTGTGACTTTATTTTTTTTGCAGCTTCCCAGCCATCCATTTTAGGCATTCGCAAATCCATTAAAATCAAGTCAGGCACAAAGACTTCAGCTTTCGACACGGCCTCTAGTCCGTCTTTACCAGTAATTATTTTTATGGGGTGATCTTCAAGAAGAATGCGAATCAACTCGATGTTTATTTCAATGTCATCAACGACCAGGATGGTAGAAATTTTAAATTTAAAATGTTCGGTTTTAATTATGGGCGATTGCGTAATTTTTCTTTCGTTATTTATATAGACTAGTTTAGGAATCCGTATTGTAAAGATGCTTCCTTCATTGGGTTTGCTTTGAAGTTTAATTTCCCCATGCATTAATTCAACCAATCGCTTGGTTATGGTTAAACCTAAACCAGTACCTCCATATTTACTGGTTGTGGAATCTTGCCCCTGGTGAAAGGATTCAAAAATGGATGATTGATACTCTTCAGCTATGCCGATCCCCGAATCCTGTACGGATATCGTAACATCAATCTTGCTCTTGTCGGTTAATGAAGTTTCATAGCTAGTGGTTATTCGTATGTATCCCTGGTTTGTAAATTTCACCGCGTTGCCTATCAGATTAACTAGAATTTGACGAAGACGGATATCATCCAGAAAAATTCTGTCGGGAAGGGTTGATTCAGTTTCAATACTAAGCGCAAGCGATTTATTACCTATCTCTGTGGTAAACATCTGTACGACATCATCGAGCAGTAGTTTCAGATTTATTTCCTCGGGATGGAGAATCATTTTTGTAGATTCTATTTTTGCCAGATCAAGAAGATCGTTGATCAACTTCATGAGTATTCGGCCATTTGATAGAATCGTATTTAAGTGCTTCTTATTTTTAGGATCCGTGGTGTTATTCAGTAATAGATCGGAAAACCCAATAATGGAGTTCATGGGCGTTCTGATTTCATGACTCATGTTTGCCAGGAATTGACTCTTGTATCGGTTAGCTTTTTCAGCTTGATCTTTTGCCGATTCCAGTGCTGATTCAATTTTTTTTTGTTGTGTAATATCAATGGCGATGCACAGGTGCCCAACAAGATTTCCGGTATTGTCACTAATGTTCGATATGGCGATTTGTACGGGAAATTTGGTTCCATTCTTTCGAATGTAAGTCCATTGCCGTGAAACATAGTTTTCTGGCTTCAAAAGTTCAGTAATGAAGGCTTTGGGTTCACTTATTTCACCCCCTAAGGTGATCTTAAGTTCTTTTTCATACTTTATTATTTCTTCCTCCGGGTACAGGGATAAAATAGACTTCAGATTGACCACTTCGTCAGTTGTATAGCCCAGAAGTCTCTCTGCTCCTTTACTAAAATATAGTATCGTACCTTCTGGATCGGTACTGATAATCGATACGGGAATATTTGCCTCCGAAATGGCTAACAGTTGTTGATTAAGTTTTTCTAATTCTATCTTCGTTTTCTTTAATTTCTTTTCTCCTGACTCATTGCGCTTAAATCTCGCTTCAATTGCTTCAAAAAGCTCCTGCGACTTAAATGGTTTTGATAGATAGTCATCTGCTCCAAGATTCATTCCTTTTCTCAAGTCAACGAACTGTGCTTTTGCAGAAAGAAAGATGAAGGGAACCTCTGTTAATTCTTTTTCCTTCCGAACAGCATCAACCACTGCATAACCATCTGCACCGGGCATCATCACATCACATACAATTAAATCGGGGCGAATTTCTTTTGCTTTTTTTATTCCATCGAGTCCATCGATGGCTATTTGAACAATGTAGTTCCTGGTTTCTAATAACTCTGCGATACTTTCTCTTATCGATGGATCGTCTTCAATGACTAGTATAGTTTTCATCGCTTTAGATATGGGTATCAGAACTCGTTTCTTCATAGGGGAATTCAATAGTAATGCGAGTCCCCTTATTCTCATCACTTTCAATTTTCAATGTGCCATGGTGTATTTCTACAAATTGTTTCACGATCATTAAGCCAAGTCCATTTCCTTGGATATGCTCAGCATTAGAAGCCCTGAAAAAGGATTGAAATATATCTTTCTGTTCATTTTTAGGAATTCCAATACCGTAGTCAATCACATCAATAATCACACTATTAGTCAGATAACTAAGTTGGATATGCGGAGATTTTTTTTCCTTTGAATATTTTAAAGCGTTGGTGACAAGGTTTGTAATGATGTGAGTAAATAGCATGGGGTCTAAATGTACGGGCACATTCATTCCAGTATAATTAAGAGTGAGATATCGTTCATCATTTCTAATAAGTTGTACGCTCAGGATCTCACTGATTAACGCGATAAGATCACTTTTTACAGGCTTATATGAAATTTTGCCTGCGTCTATTTTCCCGATGACTAAGATGTCATTGACAAGAGCTGTAAGACGAAATACCTCTTTCGCTATTCGGTCTATGTAACGATTAATTCTTTCTTTGTCGGTCAGGAATTGTTTTTCAAGATGGATAGAAAGTAATTCGGCAGTCATTTGTATGGTGGTTAATGGTGTTCTAAACTCATGCGAAGTCATGGATATAAATCGTGTTTTCATAGCATTGAGTTCTGCTTCTCTGGCGTATGCAATTTTGAGCTCTTCATCAGCTTTTTTTCGGATAGTAATGTCTCTGGCAAATATGGACAGAAACGCATCGCCTTTGATGGTGACAAGTGCGATACTAAGCTCAACTAAAAATACCTCACTCGTTTTACGCAGAGCAATTAATTCCATTCGTTTATTTTTAATCGGAATATTCGGGTTAAGTTGGAAACTATTAATAAAACCGATTAGTTCATTTTGATCCTGTGGTGCGATAAGACTTGTAAATGGACGCCCGATGATTTCCTTCTTCCCGAATCCAAACATTTCGGTGGCGTGGTTGTTAAATTCGGTAATAATACCTTTCGTATTAATCGATATTATAGCCTCGAGAGAAGAGTCGATTATGGAACGAGTCCGAGCTTCACTTTCCCTGAGATTTTGTTCAATCTGTATTTTCCTGATTTTTACGCCAGTCAGATTTGCAATAGTGCTTAGCGTTTCTTTGTGTAAGTCAGTAAAAAAATCTTTTTCAGGATGTCCTGAATCAATGACACCGAGCACTTCTCCTTCATTGATGATGGGTATGGATAGTTCTGATAATCGATTCACCCGATTTTCATTACGATCTATAACACTGCCTGTAGCTGAATTTAAATTGTCGGAGTAGTTTGGCTCTTGAGTGGTATCTGGAGTGTATTGAGTTTTTTCGTTTAAAACAGCTCTTCCGGTAATTCCGGCCCCAATAGGAAATATGATACTGTTCTGGGTTGAAGTTTGATTACTTTCTTCGTTTAAATTGTTTTTTGGATTGTACTGAAGGGTTTGATCTTTTTTGTTTACAAGAAGCACTTGACAATCAATAAACCCCAATTTTTCTGCTATTGAATCTGAAATGTGATGGATCACTTCTTCTATGGAATTCTTCCTTAATAATTGCGATGCAAACGTATTTATGGCGGTGACATGAATTTGCTGATTGATGAGAGATTGATTTCTTTGGTCAAGTTCATGAAGAAGTTGTGACTTAAGTTCTGCTTCCTTTTTTTGTACGCTGATATCGTGGTGAATCCCGATGGATCCAATTATTTTATTTTGATGATCATAAATAGGGGCTCCACTAATTAGTACCCAGATTAACGACCCATCTTTTCTTATTATCTGAATTTCGTATGCATTAGCATACCCTTCGATTCGTTGTTCATTTATTTCTTTTATTTTTTTTTCAATCTCGTGATTGTCATTTGGTATTAGCAAGACTGATGCTTTTTGACCAATTAATTCATTTAAGGTGTATCCCGAAATTTCACAAAAAGCCTTGTTCGCATATTGGATATTTTCAGCGAGGTCTACCTCGAGTAATCCTAAACTACTATTTTGAATTATCCCCCGATATTTTTCTTCGTTTTGAAGGATTAAATTTTCATTCTGGATTCCCTCGGTAACATCCCGGGCAATGGCATAAATAAGGGGATGCTGATTATTAAATGAATGAAGCCGATTGCTTTGCTCTATCCAAATTTCATTTCCTTTTTTGTCAATCGCCTTGTATTTGATATGCGAGAACTCTTTCCCCTCTTCAAATTGGCTTTTAATAGTATTTAAAGTGTCTTCTAGGTAGGGTTTACTCACCATGCCTGAAAAGTGTAATCCTACTAATTCTTCACCATTTCTGAATAATTCATTGGCCAGTGAATTGCTTAAACAGACAAACCCATCTTCGTTAATTACAAACATTGAATCAGGAGCTTTTTCGATAAGTGAATGGGAATAACTATCGAGCACCATTATGATAACTGCTAAGAAACAAAATTGACAAAAATTAATTTCAAGTACCGACAATCAGGCTGTTAAATTTGTAGTACAATTACTAGGATGTCGGTTCTGTATGCATTTTTAACTATTTCGTGGATATCAACTGAATAAAATCGTTTAGCTGTTTTGAAACACCGTCTAAATCAAATTGTTCAAAACGTTCTGCAAGCCGATGGAGGTGCTCTTCAAAGTAGGTGAGTTTGTTTGCGGTTATGTAGATTTCGAGATCGTTGATTAGCTCTTCCATTTCGTTCACATCAAGCATGGCCTCCAGTGACTTTAATCGTGTTTCGAAATGAGTTTTTATATATTCGAAGTGAGGCTTTAACATTTCTGTTTCTTCCATACTTAGTACCTTTTTGTGCTTTAGTACATCGGGTATCTCGTAAGGTTGTGTGTAGGGGAGGTGCTTTTTCAACTCGTTATAAAGACCGCTGTGGCTAATGGGTTTAATCAGAAAGCCGTCAAATGAATTTGTACTTTCACTTTCAAGTATCGAAACGCTGCAGGCTACGATCGGAATATTCCTTATTGCCGTATCTGATTTTATGGCGGTGCATGCGTCCCATCCATTCATTTCGGGCATGCGTAAGTCCATTAAGATCAAATCGGGCTTATACTCCTCTGTTTTGATTATTGCTTCGCGACCATTTTTAGCGGTGATGATTTTGATTGGATGCTGAGCCAGATATCCTTTTAGCAAGTCCAGATTAGAAGGTACATCATCAACACATAGTACAGTGGCTTTTTTAAATCGAATTCCAGAAGATGAAAGAGTTGGCTTATTACCGATCATTTCTTTGGAATATGGCAGATCTGAAATGGTAATGGTGAATGTACTCCCCTTACCTTTCTCACTATGTAAAGAGATTGTGCCGTTCATTGATTCAACTAATCGCTTGGTAATTGTGAGCCCCAAACCAGTGCCTTCATATGCGCTGGCAATGGTATCTTGTGTTTGTTCGAATGGTTCGAAAATGGAAGTTTGGTCTGCGGTAGCGATACCAATACCGGTATCCTCTATAATCAGCGTAAGGTCAATGTGTTCATGGTCTCTTTTAGCTACTTTACTTTTCAGAGCCATACGCACAAAGCCGTGATGAGTGAATTTGATGGCATTACCTGCTAAATTGATCAACACTTGACGTATTCGAATATCATCAATGATAATAAAAGCAGGAAAGTCATCTTCCACTTCTACCGTCAATTCAATCGATTTTTTCTGTGCATCGTGAATAAACATCTGACTTACTTCTTCCACCATCGACTTGATATTTACTCGCTCTGGGTTAAGCACTATTTTGCCGGCTTCAATCTTAGCCAGATCGAGTAGATCATTGATCAATGCCATGAGTGTGCGCCCGCTAGAAATAATAGTTTTGAGATATTTCTTAGATTTTGTGTCCTTAATTTGATTGCTGAGTAGATCAGAAAAGCCCAAAATAGAATTCATGGGTGTTCTTATTTCATGACTCATATTGGCTAAAAATTGGCTCTTTGAGCGGTTAGCCATTTCGGCTTGTTCTTTAGCGGCTTTTAAACTTGCTTCTGCTTCTTTCTGTTCGGTAATGTCAATGGCGATACACACGTATCCAACAATTTCATCCTCGCTATCTTTGATTGCCGATATAACAAGTTGAACAGGAAAAGTTGTTTTGTTCTTTCTTACATATGTCCATTCCCTTGATTCATATATTTTTATTTTTGGAATTTCTGTGAGTACACCGAATTCACTGATTTCTTTTCCAAGAAGAGAACTCAGTTCAATCTTCCGCCTGTTTATTTCATCATCCAGATGGAGAATGGTAGGTGTTACGTAACCGAACATTTCCTCAGCGGTATAACCTAAAAGTCTTTCGGCTCCTTTACTGAAATGGACAATGCTTCCATTTTTGTCTGTGTTAATAATTGAAACAGGGATGGTGGCGTCTGATATTGCATTGAGTTGCTGGTTAACAATAGCAAGGGTGGCTTCTGTAATTTTTCTTTTTGTAATATTTTTACCGATGGCTAGATATTGGATGATTCTCTTATCAGCATCAAAAATAGGAGTGATGCCCAGATCGATCCAAAATTCACTGCCATCTTTTGCTCTATTTTTTACTTCTTTGTGCCATGTTTCCCCCTTTGTAATGGTGGTCCACATTTCTTTCCAGAATTCAAGACTGTGAAAGCCTGAATTAAGAATACTTGGATATTCACCGATCAGCTCATCTTCTGCATATTGTGAAAGTTCGCAAAACATTTTATTCACCTGCAGAATAGCACCATTCGTGTTACAGACGGAAAGGAGTGAATTTGCTTCTATCGCTGATTTTAAGTCCTCTAGTGCTTTATTCTGTTTTAATAAGTCGATTTCTGTTTTTTTGCGATCCGTAATATCCTGAACAGTTCCCCGCAACGCAACGGGTTGCCCTTTTTCGTCTTGAATGACATCTCCAATTCCGAGTACATATTTTATATTACCATTATTACACACTATACGATGTTCATATACAAATCCCTTTCTGTAAGTAGTAGCGTCATGTATAACGCTGTCAAGTTCAGCAATATCATCTGGATGAATCTTTGATCGATATTTTTGGTACAATTGCTCGGGTGCTGTATCTTCTAATTCAAAAATTCGATAATGTTCCGGTGACCAAACCTGATTGAATGTAACTAGATCAAGTTCCCAACTTCCAATTTTGGCAATTTCTTGTGCGTTATTTAAGCCCTTTTCACTCTCAAGAAGTTTTTGTTCAGCTTGCTTGCGTTCAGAAATTTCTCTTAAGAACCCTCTGAAAATAGGCATGATCAGAAAGTAGAATCCTAAAATTAGCAATGAGCTGGCTCCCAACGAAAGAAAAAACTGAAGCCGTTTTAGAAATATGAAATTCGCTTTGGATTCTTCTTCATATGCCTTAATTGATTGTTCTATCAAGACATGGTATGGCAACTCGAAATGATCAATTATAAAAACACTCTTATCAACTATTGCCTTGTTGGTTTGCCGATTTGAAAGTAGTTCAGCCGCAGCATAATAAATAGTATCTACCAGCGGTGATGCTAAACGCAGAAGGCTATCTACCCGATTGGCAGTAATGTCATTTAATCCATGTTTTATATTGGATTGAAGTAACCATACATGATTGGTTTTCCATCTTGTCAGATGTATCTTAAGTGAATCTGGCCGCGTGTTGGCGATAGTGTCAGCCTCGATGTCGTTTTGAATAAGCAGTGCTAATTTAGTTATTCTTTGGCTCAGCATATTCTGCCTTGCTAATATTTCAAGGGTTTGGCTATTTTCTGAATCTTCCTTTAGAAATGAATTTATTACTTGATCCTTTGTCCAAAAAGCAAAAATAATGATGAAGAAGAAAATGACGTAGTTTTTCCTTTTTAAGAAGAAAGATTTGTTTTGATTTCTTAAATCAATATTAGATTTGGCCATTAAATTAATCAGCGATTTAAGTGTATAAAATCACCAGGTAATGGGCTGAAGAAGGATAACTCCATGGGCGCTACTAATCATGAATTCGTGTGATTTTTTTTGATTGTTAACTTACAAAGTGTAAACTTAAATTTTGATTTCCTAAAAATCCTCCTGTTAAATTGTGGTTTTTATATGACACCTCACTTTTAATCTTCTGCCTAAATTTAGGCATCATAT
>CANIVF010000038.1 GCA_947470895.1 Bacteroidota bacterium | reverse complement strand
TAGAGTTTGTGGATAACTTCTTTCTCTATGAGAATCAATCAGTTAGTTTCTAATGCATAGCATTAGGATGGTTTGGAATAATACTTGCTCAAAGAGCCTGATTTTCATAGAGTTATATCGAATTCTATTTTTCTAATGCATGATCTCGGTTAAAGAGATTGGCATTGAGTTCATTCAAATTGAAGACCAACGAAGGTGTGCATTTCATTAGCACGTTGAGCTGAGTCCCAAATCGGGTATCTCAAGAGGCCGGCTGTGCTGGCGCGAAAAGGGATTTTATCAAGTGCAAAAGATTTGGCAGTCTTTTGCTTTATTTAAAATCCACATACGAAGTGGTATCTACCTCCGCATTGAGTTGATGGAGCAGATTGTATAATCCGTAATATGTGCGATTTATATAAAGAGCATCTTTTACCCCCCTTGCCTTCTTCGATTCTCGGAAAGCTTTCAGGTTTCCGATCTCTTCACCAAACTTATACAACGATTCGAAATAGGACTTCTCCGAAAAATCGAAGCGTGGAGTTCTGAAAGGCCTTCCTAATAGTTCAACCAGATGGGTAAACACTTCCTTAAAGAATTTCTTGTCTTCAGCCGTATCGTCTTTGTAGATGAAGCGGAGATCATGAAATACCTTATCGAGCTTTTTGGGATCCTTGAGCATATCCTTATCGAGCAATTCAAAGTAGCTCTTGTAAAAATTTTCGGGTATCACCTTCACACATCCGAAGTCAATGACTCCAAGTTTTCCTTCTGGGGTGATGATGAAGTTGCCCGGATGTGGATCCGCATGAAGCGAATGAAGTGTATGAATCTGGTAATGATAAAAATCCCATAAGGCTTGACCAAGTATCTGCCCTTCTTTCGCACCGATATCGTTCAACTTAATTCGTTCACCTAACGGCTTACCTTCAATCCAATCCATCGTCAATATCCGGTCGCCCGAAAGCTGGGGATAGTAGGTTGGAAACATCAGATTGGAAATGTGAACGCATTGCTTCGACAAATCAATAGATCGTTTCAACTCCAATTTGTAATCGGCTTCTTCCAGAAGTTTGGATTGCACTTCTCCGATAAATTCATCATACTCAGCAGCATTCAATTTAAACATCCGCAAAGCGATAGGCTTCACCATAGCCAGATCACTCTTCACGCTATCCGCTACACCTGGATACTGAATCTTAACGGCAAGTTTCTTCCCTTCCAAGGTAGCTTGATGCACCTGACCAATGGAGGCAGCATTGGAAGCTTCGTGCAAAAAGGTGTCAAATATTTCCTGTGGTTTTTTGCCCATCGATTTTTCAAAGGTGCGCACGACCAAGGGATAAGATAAAGGTGGTGCGCTATACTGTGCCATGGCAAACTGGTCCTGATACGCGGTGGGCAACAGATTCTTGTCCATACTCAGCATCTGAGCGACTTTCAAAGCACTTCCTTTTAATTGGCTGAGCGAGTTATAAATGTCCGTGGCGTTGTCGAGGTGAAGCTGGTCTTTGGTCAGTTCTGAATTGACCAGTTTCTTGCTATAATGCTTCAGATAGTTGGTTCCGATTTTAGCTCCTGCTGATATAAACTTGGTAGCCCGCTGCACTTTGCCAACCGGAATACTCTGCTGCTCCTTCACCTTCATCACCTAGTATTAATCAGTTTTTAGAATTTTGATATAGAAACTTTCCGAAGTCGAGGGCTGAGTCCAGAACTCCTTTGCCGATCAGATCGAAAGCGAGATTCACCGACTTCTCGATGGCCGCATCGGTTTTTTCAAAGCCCGGACTTTCATCATTAATCCAGAACTGGAGGATAAACATAAAATGCATCCAGAACAGGCGATCGTAACGCTCGTCTAAGTACGGCCTTTTGGCTACTTCGCCCGTAGTCTTTCCTTCGTTTAGCACGGTATTAATCCAATCCTTAAATGATTCTTTAAATCCCTTCAAAAATACCGGAACGGCTGAAGGATTCTTCCAAGACTGGAGTTGATGAACAGCAAAACTGCGATCTGATTTTAGTAACTCAGCCAATGAAAAGTAAAAAGTGAGTATCTGCTCTCTCGAAGTGAAGCCCTGGTAATCCTGATCGTTTTCCATTCGGTTACGGGTTTGATCGATATACCCTTTCCAAATGGATTTTTCCAGTGCATCAAAAGACCCAAAGTATTGATAGAACTCATCCTCCTTGAATCCGTTGTCCTTACAAAACTTATAGACCGATGCAGGTTGTTTACCCTCAGTCAGCACATAGTCGCGATAGCCGGCTATGATCTTTTCTGAACTGATCACTTCTGCTTTTGGTTTAGCTTTCGATTTCTTTGTCTTTTCCATGCTCTTTAAACACAGAAATCGGAAAGTATGTTTTCCTTTTGTTGGTTTTTTAAGCAGTGATCCTGAAAAAGTCTACGAAGTGCTTTTAACCTGGGGAGTTTCAAAATTGGATTATTCTGTAGAAATTTAGACAATGGCTTCCAGGCATATCTACCTGTTTTTTATCATGGTAATTCTTGTCGCGATGAATGTGAGTACTTCGGCTCAGCAGCGCAATGCCTCTTTTTATTTTGAAAAAGGAGATGAAGCACTTCAGAACAAATCATACAAAGCTGCACTCGCCCATTTCAATGAATGTCTACGGTTGAATCCATTTTACATGGAAGCCTACTATTCACGGGCGATGGCGCGCGAAGGGTTGGGCAACAAGCAAGGTGCGCTCACTGATTACAATATCTACCTTGAATCAAAACCTGAAGACAAGGAGGCGCTCTTTAGTAGAGCAGTAACCCGTTACGATTACGGTCAATGGGCTGTGGCGAAAGAAGATTTTTTGAAACTTCTTTCTATGCCTGAAGGTGGCCAAACCAACACCATCTATTTTCAAACCGATAAATCGACCGATGGTGTTACCAAAGCATTCACAGCAAATCATAACCTAAAGCCCATCATTTTAAATTACCTGGGTCTTATTGAAATGAAGTTGAAAAACCTGATGAAGGCAGAAGAGTATTTTAATGAAGCTATCATCATCAATCCAAAAGATCCTGATTATGTTCTCAACCGTGGCATCACAAAATTACAGTCAGGCGATTCAGTAAAAGCCATCGCTGATTTTGAACGGACTCTTATGCTGAACCCGGAAAGCAGCTTGGCCCTTCACAATCTTGCGGTTCTTAAAAAATCATCAGGCCAAGCGGGCGACACCGAGCGATTACTCACCGAAGCCATTGAGAAGAATCCAAAACTGCCTTACTCCTATTCCGAACGCGGACTTGTGAGAATGAAAGCGGGTAATCTGACTGGTGCGTTAGAAGATTATAATGAAGCCATCCGCCTTGATCCTAAAGATCCTGACTATTGGCTCAACCGTGGCATCATAAAAGAACAAAGCAAAGACCTAATCGGAGCTTTAGTTGATTACCGGCAAGTGATTACGCTTAAGGTAGACTATGAAAAAGGTTGGCTCAACCACGGGAACGTACTCGTTAAACAAAACCGTTTGATGGAAGCTATTGAAGACTACACGGTGGCAGTAACCTATTATCCGGAATATGGTTTGGCTTTCTATAACCGTGCACTCACCTACCACAGACTTGGGAAAATAATAGAAGCATGTAAGGATTTAGATCAGGCAAAAAAGTTAGGAACAAAGGTAGATGATAAAGTGATGGGCACGATTTGCAAGTAGGTGACTATCGTATACACCCTTCACTAGCAGATCAATTTCATTAATTATTTGGCATACCCGCATTTACCCACTTTTCAATTTGCTTAATATAGCAATCTGGCAACTTTGCACCGCCTTGCGGCATAGCCTGGGCACTTGTGTTATAAGGCGCAGTGTGCTTTATCGAGCCAATCAAGCGACCAGAATAATTGTTAACCTCAGCTTGAATAGCTGCCAGTGTAGTCAAATTGGGTATTGAGCTTGAACCTGGACTTGGATGACAGCCCACGCAATAGGTAGTTATCATAGGACTTACAATAGCAGCGTAAGTAAACTTAGTAGTATCGCACGCGGTGCATGAATTGCTTTTGGCGCCTTGCGATATCCATTTCTTTAAGGTATTAAGCTGGTCGCTAGTGGGTGCGACATAACCCGATACGTTTTGCCCTTGCATCTTATTAATGGCATTGGTCAGCTTAGTCGAACTGGTACTTCCATTAGTTACAAAACGATTTTTTATACCTGAATAACTCTGAGCTGTTGTTGCAAAAATCAACTGAAACTCATTTGGACTAACGGTTCCGTGACACCCACTTTTTCCACAAAGAGTAGTTACTAGTGGCAGAATAGTTTGCGCAAAATAAATTGTATCAGAACTGCATTTAACGATAGCTGGTGGTGTAGTAGGTGTTCCTCCACCTGTTTCAGTACCCGGGTCAACAGGAAAGGGGATTTCGTGCACGCAAGAGTCCAACGTGAACAAAAAGCCAGAGAGAGTGATTGAAAGGAAAGCAACTAGGATCTTTGAATATCTCATATTTTTATTAGCAACGATCAAATTTAATCATACCATTTGATCAGAAATGCCTAATTCTTTAAACCAACCTAATAGCCGTCTAATGTATGGCGTTGCCTTTGAAAAAAATTTTGATTAATCCGGCTGGATGAATGCTTTTGCTATACCTAGCGGTCGCATGATGTAACGTTTCTTGTTTACATGCCCCACCTGCCTGGTGAGAATATCACCCAGGGTTTTAATCGTCTTCACGATATACTTTCCTTTGTTGAGCATCACACACTCGGCACGCACACCCATAGCAGCATCCGTAATTTCTGATCGTGTAGCATATCCTGTTTTGTTCAAAGTCTCCAACACCTGAGTAGCCCAGATCACTGGCACGTGAGCCGCTTCGCATATCCAAAGTATTTCTTCTTGTATTTCGCTCAGGCGTTCGAAGCCAATTTCTACGGCAAGGTCACCCCGGGCAATCATCACCCCCAGGGCTTCATCTTTCATTCCGTTCATCAGTAATGCAGGCAAGTTTTGCACTGCCGAAAGTCTTTCAATTTTTAAAATAATCGTGGGGCGTTTATGAATAGAATACTTAGTAATCTCCTGGCGCAGCAAGTCCACATCGGCAGTATGATTAACAAAAGAATAACCAACCAGATCAGCATGTTGACAAATGAATGGAATGTTTGCTTTATCCTCGTCCGTAAGCGGCAAAATGGCGAGATCCGAATCAGGAAGATTGATTCCCTTCTGAGGTTTTAAGAAAGGTTTCTTTGTTGAGATGCGCACAATTTTCACGGCAACCTGATCGGCCTGTGTGCGTAGCACTTTCGCTTCAAACTTCCCGTCATCAAAAAAAATATGCTCTCCTACTTTTACCATGGCGAGCAATTCCTTGGGCTCTACATAAAGTGTATCTACATTTCCGCGTCTGCGTTTTTTCACTTCTTTATCTACGTCATCAGCATAACTTAAAACCAACTCGCGACCTTCCCACACAGGCAATTGCATGCTCTCACTCTTCTTACGGGATGCAATCGATTTTATCCTAATCTTCGGTCCACCTAAGTCCATATAGATTTTACAGTTCCGTCCGGTCTTTGCAATCGCCTTCTTTAACACCAGAATCATACTCAACCAGACTTCCGGAGCATCGTGAGCGCAATTGATACGAGCTACGGACATACCCTCGTTGAGCATCTCTTCCACCAGCATGCGATCTTGCACAAGCTCTATAGAAAACGTGACCATAATATGTGGTCTGTCCTGAATAGGATATACTCCCAATAATTGTTCTGCATGAATGATACACAGCTTTGATGCTATTTCAAAATTGCACAGCGCATCGTTGGATTTATATTGAGTGTGTCCCAGCCACTTCAACACATTGATCAACTGAACCTGTGTATGACTTTCTGAATTAGTCAATGACGACAAGCCCACATGATGTAAATATTCCTGTGCTTCTCGTATTTCGTTGCTACGTAATACAAGATAGTGGATGAGATTAATGCCACTAAGTTTAAAATTATCATGAAGTTCAGCAAGTGGTTCTGAAAACCTTATTTCAGTTTGCTGCATCTCTTTTACGATGTCGGCCAGCTGATTTGAAACTTTTTCCTGAGTAAGTTCCTGTAAGGATGTTTTTCCTGTTACATTCATGTTTATATCGACTGATATGGCGATTAATAAAAATTATGTTTTTCGAGCTTATTAAAAATGACATAAATCATGTCCAATAATGAATTTGGCACTAGGCAAAGCAGAGCATTATTAATACTTCTGTAAGGGCTCATCATCGGACTAAAAAATCTGGCATCCTTAGCATGAACAAAACATACTCTAATTTAGAATGAAGGCATTAGAGCGATTCACAAAAAAAAGATTTAAGTGCCTGCAGGCATTTTTAAAATCTTTTTCCAATAAAAACGAAGGAGAAGAATTGCACCAAATTCGTTTAGAGATCAAAAAAATAAAGGCATTGCTTCGCCTCATTCATTTCAACAGGAAGAAATTTAAAGATCATAAGTACTTTACTAAATTTCGTACTATTTTTCGACAGACCGGCAACATCAGGGATACTGATCTTCGTAAAAAACTACTTCATCAATATACTCAAATTCAAGCGCCTGCCTTTAGCTCAAACGATCATGCTCTAAAACTGTTTAGAAATCATCTACCGAAGCATCTGAAAGCGGTGAGCAAGCTAGAGAAAATCGTAGGTAAGGAAATAAAAAAAGTGAAGTCACATACGTATTCACTATATCTCTTTAAGAAAAACCAAGAACTAAGTGATATACTATCGGAAGGATTGTCACAAAAAGATCTTCATGGCTTGCGGAAGCTGATTAAAGAGGCTATTTATCTCACTTCGATGAGTAAGAAGAAACGTGAAATTGATCCATTCTTAATAAAAAGTTCCGGGCTTATCGGCAATTGGCATGATAAGAAGAACCTGATTCTCTGGATTCGCTCCCACGCATCAAAGGAAAAAGCAACCATTAGAACACTGCAGACAGAAAGTAATCGTGACATACAAACGCTTCGAAAGCTGGTTAGGAAATATCACGCTACCAGTTCATCATTTCTTGTTAAATGACAACAACCTTTACCACCCTACTACTCATACTTCACTGTTTCGGTAGAATGTATAAAGGTAGTCTTTAGGTAATGGTCTGTTCATCAAAAACCTTATTCAAATCCGAAATCAGAATAACCTAATGAATGCTGGAGTTAGTGGGCACATTTTCCGTTACCGTCTTCACCATAAAGTCTTAGAAGCTCTCACCTAACTGTAAAGAAATTACTTTGTTGATCGGGTTAGTTTCTCCAAAATACTTTTTAGCAATGCGTTCGGTAATCATCACACCACTTTGCTTATGCAATGCATCGCGATCTCCAGTAAGTATTTCAAAGTCAAATACATCAAAGAAATCCTGCCCAACAATAATTACTCGTTCATTAAATTTAGCATCCCCCTGTTGTAACTGCGAGCTTACAGGATTGATTCTTACCTGTTTTTCCACTTCGGGAAAATTTTCTTTTAGTGCCGGCCCCATGGGAAGTGGAGTGAGGGTTGCAAAAAATTGTTGTTTCTCGCCCCAATCTTCCCGTGCATACACACGATAGATACGATCTGATTGGGTATGAAAATGATCGAAGGTCCACTCATCATGAACAAACAGTACAATCAACACGCAACAAGATACGCCCAAACTCAAACCTACTATATTGATGAGCGAATGAACCTTACTTCTCTAAAGAGAACGCAGAGCAATTTTGAGGTAGTTTTGAAGCATGCCGTGTTCGTTTAATCGGTGCAAAAAAAAGAAGGATTATCCTCTTCCTGATCTGAGATGAAAGACCTTATCAAAAAGTTTTGAGGCGATTTACTAAACGCATTTAATCTTTCCGTAAATAAAAAACCCGGACTGATATTAATCCATCCGGGTTTTAAATGAAACAAAGCTTAGATGCTACTTCGCAATAATAAATCGGGTTATCTGATGGGTCGTTGTTCCAATCTTAAGAATATACATACCATCAGACATTTCTTTAATGGATATGGTTCTCTTAACGGATTCCGTTAATGCATCCACTTGCAAATTTGCTGATAAGAACTGACGGCCAAGAGGATCAATTATTGAAAGGGGTAACGTATTTACATTTTTCAATCCCTTTATCTCAAGGGTAATCTCATCGCCTTTTGCTGGATTCGGATAGATGGATATTTTAACCATATCAGAACCTTCATAATCGATCGATATCACATTCGAATAGGTGAACTTTCCATCGAAATCAATCTGCTTCAGGCGATAATACGATCTTCCTTGAGATGGGTAGGCATCAACAAATTGATACCCACTCGAAGCAGTGGTCGTACCCTTACCTTTAATTTTTCCAATGCTTACAAACTTCTCATTATTGACCAGTTTTTCAACATTAAAATAATCATTGTTGATTTCTGTTGCCGTCTTCCACTGAAGCTCAACGCCCATAGGCACCACCTTACCCGTAAATGATATCAATTCGATTGGCAAGGCAGATGGTGCATCCAGAGAAGCATTCGTAAATGGACTAAAGTCAGTAACGCCAGTTATTGATATGGTACCGGAAACAGCAGTACCTGATTGCGATGGTGTTCCTCCTCCTGGTGGCAAATCCCATTGTGCGCCATCCCATCTTGCAACACGAAGGTTAGGCAAGGTGCCTCCAAGACTAAGAATATCTGCACCTGAGTAGCTACCAGTATTGTAGCTCAATGTTAAGTCTGCCGTTGTTGCACCTGCTCTGTTAATGAGCCAATATTCGAACTGACTTATCGTACCCAAACCAGGAGCTAAAAGAGCATCGTTAAATCCTCCAGCAGCTGGCTGGGCACCAACATATTCAAAACTCCAAGTATCAGAACCACTGGCATTAGAGATGGTTGCTGGCCTATAGCGCTCTGCTGGTGAAGTCGTTGCCGAAACACTTCCAAGAGGGGCAACAAAAGAAGAAGCTACCGTTTTAGTCATTGGCCCAGCAACGAAGCTAGAAGAAGAACCTCCGTTGAGCGTTGAAGACCCAAGAGCCAACACATTGGTGGATGATGCAACCACATGTCCGCTAGTTAGTGTGATTGTCCCTGTTATCGTTGTTGATCCCGTACCCGTTAAAGTAAGATTGCCCGAAGGCTTATTGACGGTAAGACCTGTAAATGTGGTGGAGCCACTCATACTTTGGGCAGCGGTACCATTGAACGTAACAGTACCTGTTCCTTGTGTGTAAGTGCCAACATTAGACCAGTTTCCCGCAATGGCAATATTCTTGTTGTTTGCATTATTTAACGTAGTACCTGTTGGGATGGTCAGATCACCGTTTAGTACTAAGTCGTTAGAAGTCATAGTAACGGTGCCCGAAGTTCCTGAAAATATGCCGAGGCTATTGTAAGTACTTCTACTGTTCATCGTCATGGGTGCAACATATTCAATCGTTCCACCCCCAGACGCAACAAAGGACGTGTAATTACCAGCCGGAAACACATTTGAAATAACACGCATCGTGCCGGTACCATTTACTATACCATGGTTATGTCCAATAGTAGAACTTACCGGACTATCATCTCCGATGACCAACAAGCCATTATTCGTGGTCATGAATGCTTTTCTTCCATTTCCTTTTGCATTAATACGGGCGCCAGGTAAAATAAGCACAGGCGCACCTACAGGGGCTGAAGCAAGAGCAGCTCCCAACCCGTCAGCTTGAAGAGTCCAGCTGCCCGCAACATTCCAATCTCCACCTACGGCAGGATTGGCAACATTTACATCGGCAAGCCTGCTGTAAACGGGCACAATAGGATTAGGAAGTGTCCAGGTAGGACTTATACCAGTTCCAACTGAGTAATGAAATGTTTTGCCACTTCCAGGGAAATTACCAGCCGTATTATCAAATGTCATGGTAGTGGTAGTGGCTGTGCCTCCATGGCCCGTGGTAGTCCATCCCAACGTAGACGCAGACAGATCGAGGTAACCAGCTCTTAACGTGCCCCCTGATCCTGTAATGAGAGCAGCGGGATATCTGTATATATGAGTAGTAGCGATTGTGGCTGATAACCCTGCATTGACGATCCAATAATAATCCAATAACTGCTGCTGTGGAGCGGTAGTCAATGATGTTAAATGGGCACTATTTACCGGGACTACAGTAAGCGAACCTGCTGAACTGACATTCAAATCAAATGACACCGGTGTGTAGGCAAACAAAGTACCCACTTCATAGGTAAATAAGCCTGCGCCTGCATTCCAGTTTTTAATCACACCCAGGTCGGTTTCAACGCCATTTGTTCTGATAAAAGCAGTTGAACCTGCACCCGTAATAGTAGCTGAAGCACCTAAAGTAAGCTGATTAGATCCGATGGTGAGATACCGGTCAGCGGCACCAAAATTAAGAACACCATTAATAGTACTATTACCTTGAACTAGAACTTCTTTATTAGCAGAACCTAACAACGTTAAATTAGTAAAGACTCCGTTATTACTGAAAATATTATGATCATTTGCCGCACCTGACATCACAATCGAACCTGATCCGATTTGCGAACTATTATTGGTTATGTCTCCGCTCACATTCAAAGCAAAACCACCCACGTCCATTATACCACTAAGAATATTGAGATCATGCAAGTCTGGTGATACACCAGAAAAAGAAACAGTATTGTTTCCGGCACCACCTGTATTTGCTATTGTCAAATTATTAAATGCTGTTGGGATATTCGAGAGTACTGCTGACTGATTAGCAGTGCCATTGAATGTTGTCGTATTGGCTCCCCCCAAATAAATTGCAGTTCCTAATATGTCCATGTTCCCAGCAACGGTAACATTAAAACCTGTTGGGTTTGCAAGTGGATTGGTATTTAAAATGGATGGAGATTGAATGGTTAATGAACCCTTCACAACCAAAGGATTTGAGTACATGTTAACCGTTTGCGCTGAGCCTCCACCCAGAACTGTCAAATTCCCAACGGAAGGGGCAATATTTATTCTGAATGTCTGAGCAGCCCCATTCAAGCCAACTGAAATAGTACTATTCGCAGAAACACTGCTGGTAAATGGGTTAATAAACACATCGGCATATCCGGTTCCTCCGGTTGGTCTTTGAATAGTAAGTGAACCTCCTCCTGACATTGAAAAACTACTGCCCTGATTCACATCAATTTCAAAAACTCCGCGGGTGTTATTCGATGCTTTTCCTCCAACTGTCACCGTGCCACCTGTCTGATTATAAACCAAAGCCCCTGCTGTTGCAGAAGTAGCCCTTCGGATTGATCCATTAACATTTAATATTCCTGAAGAAACGTTAATTGTAGGTGATCCCACTTCGGCATATTCAATATCATTATCAATGGTATTAGCGGCATTGCCCACATTTACTGTGCCTCCGGCAACCTCTAAGGCGCCATTCAAAAATAAATCAGCAGTAGTGCTATTGTTACTTAATATAGTGACTGTTCCCGCACTTACTTTCAATTTGGCTGTTGAGGGTATATTGTATGTGGCTGCTGTAGAAACTATGGTATGGGGCCCTGAGTTGCCAAAGTTAAATGTACCATTGGTAAGAGTCAGCCATCCTGAGGTAGCTGCTGTTACCGTACCTGCAACATCAAAAGTAACTGTAGGTGTCTGTGAACTACCCTTGTTCACGGTCACCAAACTAAGGGTTGTTCCACCTGAACCTGTGCCGGTAAAACTAACATTATTAGTTCCTGTGAGGGTCAGGTTCACCAGTGCGGTATTTCTGAAATTCATGGTACCATTATTAGTTATCGTACCCGGTGATGTAATCGTATGAACATTGGCTGTGCCACCAGCAACAGCGGTCATGGTAGCACCAGTGGCTACGCTGATGTTACCATCTACTCGTAAGGTCGTTGCTGAAGCCGCTGCATTAGAAAAATTAAAACTTCCTCTCGTTATAGTTAAATCACGTGTAATTGCAAGCGTGCGGGCACCATTGGTCAATACGGTTCCTGTAGCGGCCGCTATGCTTCCTTCGGTTAGGTCATTAAAAATAGTTAGCAGATTTGAAGTCGTTGGCGGAAAGGTGATTGTTTGACCAGCATTTGGATTTATTACTAGGTTATAGTAAGTATCCAGAACAAGGTTCTGGGGGATAGGGCCGGCAGTGGGTATCGTTTTAGCTAATCCGTACCACTCTACCGTTCCACCACTGGCACCGATAAAATTACCAAAGTCGCCAGCAGGGAAAACAGCTGCGGCAATTCGAAGGGTTCCTCTTCCTGATATTACACCGCCTGTGTTAGTGCCAAAACTAAGGGTCGTAAAAGTGCTGCAATCCAATGTTGAATTGGTATTCAGGGCAAGTGTTCCACACGATCTGCTATTCGCATCAATAGCTATGGTGTGAGAAATAGTACCATCTCCAATTACAACAGGATTATTAGGGCCAGGGAAATGAGTGCCTGGTATAGTAGTGCCGGCAGGAGTAACGACTGCGCCACCCACAGACGCATTACTCCACGAGTTACTATCATTCCATGGTGAAGGGCCAGCCAAACGGCTATAAAAAACTGAAACCGTTCCAAAAGCTGCCTGATTTCCAGAGGTATATTCACCATCCAACTGGGTGCCAATAGGTGAAGACCAAGTTGCCGAAGTATTGAAATCTGGAATTTGAGGAGCGCCAATCGTAGCGTTATAGGTGACCGTACTATAACTCCAGCTGAATGTTGATCCGTCATACCGGGCAGCGCGATAATTGGCTGAGGAACCGGCCTCAACGGCCGTGCTATAATTGTAAGTCTTATGAGCTACTGAAGAAATACCCGAATATCCTGAACTGGTTACCCTCCAGTAATAAACGAGACTTTGCCCGGTAGCAGTAACTACAGGGTGTTCGCTATTTACCGCGCGTACCGTAATTCTTCCTTGGGTGGATGCCGCAACATTGATGGTAATGGGTGTATAGGGTACTGTTGGGTTGGCACCAACCGCTAAAGCACCTAGTGGGAAAAGTAAATCACCAGCCACTCCTTGTCGCGTGAGCCCACCGGCATTATGTAAACCGATCGCTAATATTCTTTTTGCACTTGAAAATGCAATACCTAATGCTGCATCACTATAAATATCCCCTAAAACGGTAAGCGCATTGTCACCAATGTTTAATGTGGAACTGGCACCTATCAGGCGCAGGTTTCCGGTAATAGTCTGATTTCCAAATAATGCATGTACGAAATTTGTAGTTATAGAGAGATTTCCAAATGTACCATTACTTCCGCCAATGGTGGAGGCGGCAACGTTACTGTAAACAATAGCACCACTGCCGGAATGAGTTGCACTGTTGCTTAATACCCCTGTTACGGTTATTGTTTTTCCGCCATCGGCAAGTGTTCCTGAGGTTAACGTAAGTGCTGTAGTGATATTGGGGAATGTGTTGGCACCAGCGAGAGTCAACGTAGTTCCAGCCGTTTTGCTCAGGACAACTGAAGCAAGATTTGAGATGGTACCGTTATTTGTCCAGGTCTGGGCACCTGCGCCATCCAGTGTAATTATATTAGCACCTGGAGTAAGAGTACTACTTGCCTGTACATCCAGGTTTCCTCCAACGGTAAGGTTATTTGCGTTACAATTAAATGTGGGCGTATTACCCGTTGTGATTGTTAGATTATTTAAAACGGTAAGCGGTTGAGCTGCTCTCGTGAAGGTGGCTCCATCGTCAAAACTAATATCACTTAAAAGAGCCACGGAAGCCCCCGCGCCAACCTTGCTCACGTTTAGATTATAAAATGGAGCGGTCGAGTTAATTCTGAAATTTACTGCTGAAGCAGGGCAGATTGCATTAACTGTTCCGCCAGTAACCTGAACATTAGAAGTCGATGCGAAAATCAAAATTCCTCCATCCGTAGTAATCCCACCTGTTAAAGGATTGGCCACATTAAGTGTTCCTCCGCTCATAATAAAACTGCATTCTGCATAGGGAAGCGCAAACCTGGGGTATTGGTCTACATTTGGTCCTGTTAATCCTGTTGTGCCAACATTCACTGTACCTCCAGATTGATTATAGGCGAAGCGATTATTATTTCCCAGATAAGTGGTTCTCAATTGCCATGCATTTATGGTTCCACCTTCAATCACTATAGAACCTGACCCACCACCCAAGATACCCCGTGAGTAGCCTGTGGTAATGGTACCGGCCGTCATGCGTAATAACCCAAAAACATAAATCTGGCGACCATTATCACCCGTATCGGTGGTATTGGTCGAGGTAATTGAAACATTAGAACTATTAACCCAAAGTGCACCATTTTGAGGAATAGGCCAACCACCACCTAATCCACCACCTCCATTTACTACCAGGGAGGGAATCGTTATTGTTCCCGTAAGCTGTAACGTACCGTTGATAATGGAGAGGTTATTATTCGAGATATAATTGGGAACTGTTCCTGAATAGTCTTGATTGTTTGGTCCGAACAACCTAAAGTTTGCAGCGATTGTGGAGTTAATGGTAAGCATCGCTTGCTGACCGGTACCCTTATCCATAATCAGCCTGTAAAAATCAGTCTGACCGTTGCAAGTAATCAATTTGCTCGTAGCTCCGGTGAAAGTAACGTTTACTGCGTTATTTTTTATCGCATTGGTATAAATTGCTCCTGAAGTATAGGAGGCATCGGCTAGCTGTACATCGGTGTCATCAAAGAATTTAATAGAGCCGTTGTTGGTTAGGTTACCATACATAGCAAGAAGATGAGGACCTGTAACTCCTGAATTACTGGCACGGATTCTACCATTGGCAGATAGGGTCAAGTCCCCATTCAGGGTAATGGTGCGCTGGTTAGCGGTACCGTCATTAATTTGCCAGGTTACTGTGCCTGACCCTGAAGCGGTGATATTAAAGGTTCCATTTACCGTAAGATCGCTTGCCAATACATAACTGATATTCGTGCCCGTGCTATTGGTCATTAGAAGTTTATTGTACGTGGTCTGGGTGATGGGGAGATTGCCGCCAACATCGTAGTACTCGATGGTTCCACCGAGAATAGGATCGACAAAATCAGTGTAGGTTGCGGATGGTAAGTTTATGCCTTTAACGCGTAAAAGCCCTGTGCCAGTAACTGTTCCCAATGAGTGCCCGGTTGTCGCAACCATATCAAGCGTGCCCCCTGCTGAAATCGTGGTAGCACTCAGGCTTACATTGTTTACATTGTAGGATACACTAAAACCATTTAGGATTGTAATCTCATCGGATTGGTCCGGGAGAATCTGTAGAGGATTATCCAGCGTAGTTCCTGACGGGTCTAATGTCCAGACTTCCCAATTGTTAAAAACTCCGGTTTGATATGAATACCAAACCAGGGATGTTATTGCTGCTCCAATAGTAAATCGATATGTACCAGTTCTTAACAGGATTGGTCCGGTTTCAGTAAACTGATTGGAAGCAGTAAGAATACTCCCTGTTATTCCGGCATAAGCCCCTCCTCCTGTTGACCTCAACACAGTATTATAATCCGCTTCCAGATCTCCACTCGAAATGTCAGTAGCATCGTTATAATTAAAAGTGCCACCGCTAAATGTTGTATTCAAATTATTTCCGGCAACCACCAATCTGAAAGACCTCCGCATTCTTCCGGTAACTGAAAGATCGTAGATGACCTTAACTGAAAGCGTAGCATTATTGGTTGGAGCTGTGGTTATTGTTGGTATGGTAAAAGGAGTGTAACCGCCATCGAGGGTACCTATAGGAAAGGTAAATTGCCATGGGGCAACAGTATTCGTAGTTCTCCTGATCAGATTACTGTTAGCGCCTGTGTTTCCGTCTAATTGAATATAGCTGTCTGCATCCGCATTGGTTATTGATGCGGCAGCCGTAAGAGTGATGTTGGCTGCATTGCCCACTACCAAAAGGCGCGTATTGGCAGCAGTGAAATTGAGGATCCCGCTAATTGAAATGCTTCTGTCTACGTTAGCATTAAACGTACCAGAGGCTAATGTTAAATCTACAAATGTAATCGTTCCGGTTCCTCCGATAGTTTGCGTGGCAGTGGTTCCGTTTAATGTGGACGTGCCTGTGAAATTAAAGGTGCCGGTACTGCTTTCAGTTAAGTTTCCTGCAATACTTATTCCCGCGACCGTCACTGCTCCGGTGCCTGAATGTGTTAAGTTGTAATAATTGGTGGCTCTAATGGCGGGGGCATTTGCTGTGTAAATTACGGTATTGCCAGCAGCCGTTGCGTTAAATGTAGTTACTCCAATACTTGAGCCTCCATAAGACAACGTGCTACCTATACCTTGTGTAAAGGTACTACCTGCCCCACCGACCGCCAAAGCCACTGCTGTACTGGACAGGGTGAGTACACTTGTGTTGTCGTTGGTAACTGTAATTCCGGCTGCGATGGTTACAATGCCAGAAAAGGACATGGCTGCGGATCCACCGATGCTTTGTGGAGTATTGGTATTAAATGTCGCACCCGCGGCAGCAAATATTCCCGCATTGGAAACTCCAGTTCGGAATATAAGATTTCCCGTGGTTGTTATAGCAGTAGATGTCCAGGTACCTGTGTTCGTTACAGCACCAGCAAAAATCTTTGTGCCTGTATTGTTGTTCAACGTAAAATTTCCAGCAATTGTACTAGCACCGTTTATAGTAACTGATACGCCTGAAATTCTAGCATTACTTGCTGTTGCTGGAACTGAGAAGGTTCCATCAACCCTAAGATTTTGAGTCGCACTTGCTCCCGTCACCTGACTTGTTCCGTCCATAACCATACCAACAGAACCTACCGTCAAGGTTACGCCATTAGTGGGGAAGTTTAAAATTCCGTTGCCGTTGAGCGTTAAGGAAAGGCACGATGGCGCTGCAAAAGATGGTGTGGCATTATTTAGAATATATGTGTGATTGTTGGCGATTACAACATTGTCAAGAGCATCCGGTATACCATCAGCATCTACCGGGCCAGTCTGGCTCCATGCTGCTACAGTATTCCAATTACCTCCACCATTACCGGTTGAAGTAAATGTTGTCTGGCCGAATAAAGGATTCCATTGAATAAAAAGAACTCCCAAAACAATCAGAAATAGTAATTTTATATTCATATCAAGCTTTGTTATAGACCAAATACAGTTTATTCAAAAATACACAGCCATCGTAACCTCAAATTTAATAAAAAGCACCTGAATGTTACATTTCCTACTAAGTAAAGGACAAAGTAATTTGAAGCAAAGATAGATTGAAAAATGGACTATTTACTCGTGAGCCAGGAAAAGAAACACTGGCCTCGAACCCATCGTTAAGCATAAAAAATATGGATATGCCACAACTACTGCACTAATCTAATTGAAGCTGAATTGATGCAAAATCGTAAACCGGTGGGTGGCGGTCCATCAGGAAAAACATGGCCCAGGTGTGCATCACATACACTGCATTCCACCTCTACCCTCACCATGCCATAGCTGACATCCTTGGTGTATTTGATCACATTCGGTTCTACCGAACCCGTAAAACTAGGCCAGCCAGTACCTGATTCAAACTTTGTTCTGGAATCAAAAAGAACTGTTCCGCAACAGCGGCATGCATAGAGCCCCGGCTCATGCGCTTCGCAGTATTCGCCTTCAAAGGCCCGCTCTGTGCCCTTTTGGCGGGTCACATAGAATTCCTCTTCGGTGAGCATTTTCCTCCATGCCTCTTCACTTTTTTCAACTCTGCGCGGTGGATTAAGATTGCCCGTTTTGGCATATTGTAAAACATCAAGCCATTTCATTTTAAAAGTGGTTTAAATATGATTGTTGGTCTTATATAAACCACTTTTAGTGCAATTAGTTCGAGGAGTCCTGGTTTTGTTCCCTTTGGCGCTTTCCAAATCCTCCGAATTTAAGTGTGATGTTATACGTCCAGTCGCTTAAACCAGTATCGGATAATCCGAGCCCGTTACTACCATAGGTTTGGCGATAGGAAACACCAGGACTTAATCGCATCCATCGAAAAAGATTCATTTCAAGTTGGGCACCGGGCTCCAACACATAAAACCAGTTTTCGTCATGAAGAGGGTTTGTTTGAGTATTGGAGTTGTAGTCGTACCATTGGTTGCGGTCATACTGTGCAGTAAATCCGACACCGCTGAACATATTTATCACAAAGTGAATAGACCTGTTTGAACCGAACACCCGCTCCAGCTTTAAGCCTCCCTGGCTGTATTGATAGGTCATGGTATTTATCGGATCAATACTATAGGCTGACGGTACGCGAAGGTTATTGGTGGTGCCGGCAAATGCCAGACCCAGCATCCACCTGCGATTGACAAATACTCCACCATACACCTCACTCAGGTTGGCAAACTCTCCACCTATGTAAGTGAACTTATTGGAAATGGCTCCATAACCTCCAGTAGTTTTTCCCCGACCAAATATGGATTAAACTTCCTGAGCTCGAGAGATAACAGCGATGAGAACAACAGACAATGTGGTAAATAAGACACGGGTTTTCATATGCTTTAAATTTTATACTCCCGTAGGACAATCCTGCTCCCCTTGTCCCCTATTGATCCAGTAAAGAAAACCAGATTATTTTCACTCGTGGCGGATAGCTTCGACCGGATCGAGCCGCGATGCGCGGATGGCGGGATAGGTGCCGAAAATAACTCCAACCAAAATTGAGATGATAGAAACGACCAGGAATGTATTCCATGTGTAAGCTGCCCGGAAGGGAACATCGGTAATGGCCATAACCATGGGAATGATCATCATCGTGCCCAACACACCCAGTAGCAAACCTAACATGCTGCCAAAGGCAGACACCGTAATTGATTCCGCGAGAAACAACAAAATGATATCTTTTCTAGTTGCCCCAGTTGCTTTGCGAATTCCTATTTCAGCGGTTCGCTCAGTCACCGATATCAACAACACATTCATTACGCCAATGCCTCCTACCACCACAGAGATTCCAACAATCAAACCCATGATTACCCTAAACAACAAAAAGCCCTTCGTTGCCTGTTGAATCCGGTAATCGTTGGTTACCATTCGAAAGTCCGTTTGGGCATGAATGTAATTAGCACGCAACCATTTCGCCATTTCGTCTCTCAATACGGCAATGTCTTCCGTTTTATGAGCCTCAAAAAAAACATCGGGTGGTGAGGCCTGCAACTCTTGTTCTGAAAGCAAACTGATTGGGTAAAAAAGCTGCGGTGTGTCTTTTCCTTTGGGAAGAATGGAAACTATCGTCAGCCTTTTATTGTCAAAAATAACCTCCTTGCCGATTGCATCCTGTTCATTCCCAAATTGCATGGCCTTTACAAATGCTTTGTTAGCCACGGCATAGGGTTTCTTATTATCAATATCTGACTCCGTAAATAAATCCCCAGAAGGGATTTCTTCGCCAGGCTGAAGTGATGAAGAAGTGGCCAGCAGGTTAGTTCCTATTTTACTACCCGAAGAAAGTACCACTTCACCAGACGATGATGAACAGATGTATGAACTTACCGGTTTGGTAAGCGTGCCCCTTAGTTTTTGAAATTTCAGGTAGTCAATTACAGATACCGTATCTTTTCTCAATCGAACTTCATTCACACGCTTAAAGGATTCGCTTTGAATGATGATGCCATTAAGTGACGTAGTGCTGGATATCTGGTCTCGTGCAAATTTTTCCATTCCGTCAATCAAAGAAAGAATGGACACCAACGATGCCACACCAATAACGATGCCCAGCACAGAAAGTAATGTATGAAACAGATTGGACTTAATGTTGGCGAATGCCAACGCAAATGAATTGAATGTTTTTTGTAGCATAGCCGAGTAACAAAGCTAAGACTTCGCACTGGTCTTTTTGTTACAGAGCAAAATGGAAAAAAATTATGAATTTAATCCAACGGAGTAAGATGATCCGACAAATAGTTGATCAACGGCTGTCGCTGAAGATGATCTGATTCCGTAAGAAACTCTACATAGTACGTAAGTACTTTGCGTTTGAGTTTGCTTTGTAAGACACGTAGCTTATTCAGTCCAGCTTCAAACTGAAGGGCAATCAATGGATCTCCTCCTTTTAACAAGGTAAGGTCATTCTGTAGGCTGCTGTTTTTCAACTTTTCTATTTTTAGTTGAAGGTCACGATAGCGTGCTATGGATTCCTTTAATTTCCGAAAGGCTATATCCTGTGAGGTTTGGTCATCGATCTGAGCTATTTTAAGTTCATATTCAGATTCAATTTCACTCAATTTTCTTCTTGCCATATCACCTTTGTTGGGATTGACAATCGGTATGGTGATACCCAACGAAATATTGATTGGGGTTCGATCCTGATTTACTCTTCTGCGATCGTACGATGTTTGAAGAAACCCAAGATTAATATTAGACTTCTCCAGGTTATACTGACTGCGTGCTACATTAACCTGTTGCTTGCGATAAGCTACTTCTAACGGATTAACCATTTGTTTACTTAAACTATCGGCCACATGCTCGATCTTGTCTATGGTCATCAGTACTTGTGTTTCCCAGACTATGCTCTTACCTGAGCCAGCCGGATGCAGTTGACTTACTGCGGACTTCTGACTTTGCCAGTCGAAGTCAGTCTCTTCTTTTTCCACGCTCCTGTCGAGTTGTTCTACCTTCAGTTTCACATATTCATCGGCATCGAAAAAACTGCTGGCACTTTGCCGTTCAAGAAGGGAAAGTTGTTTATCCACCAGATTTGCATTCCGTTCTGCGAGGGATTTTAATTCAAAGTAATACAAATAGAGAATCACCAGATTGTAACGATCTACCAGTGCATTTTTTAATGCCACCTCCTTTTCAATAGAAAGTGAACTGCTGTATTCTTCAAAGTATTTGTTGTTGCTGCGCATCTCCCAGGGATTGGCTGGATTCAATCGCAAGGCATATTCTTGTTGTGAATACAGCAATTCCCTATTCTGAGTTCGAAACTCCAATTTTTGTAAAGGTGATAATCGATATGGTTTACTTTTCAGATAATTAATTTGTGCGTCAACGGATTTAACTTCCTGATCGTCCTCTGCAGAACGAATGAAATCAGAAATAGTAACTTGCGCGCACACCAGACCAGAAAAGAAAAAAAGTGCCAGATTTAAGAAGAGCCACTTCATCATTACCTGATTAAAACACGCTCTCCATTGGCAAACCTATTCTGAGCGGATATCTCGACAAAAAATTCTCTTCCAAAACCGGTAACGGCTGTCGACTTCTGTAAAATTTCAGGTAACGGTACCACAGAACCATAACCGATCACTTTTCCTGTGGCTGTTAACTGAGAATTTTCATGCGACCTCACAACAACATCAGCGCCAATTGGCAGGGCATTCTTTTTACCAACAAGATATCCAACTACTGTAGTTGGATGAACCGGATTAAGGGAGAGCAGCTCGCTGTAGGCATCAACTTGCTCTCCTGGCTTTACGAATACTTGTTCAACTACGCCATCCACGATAGCTACTTTTCGCAGGTTGTTTTTTTCTGCCGTATGCATCTCATGTTCGCGTTCCAACAACCTAACTTGATTATCCAATAAACGCTCTTCTGTATCAGTCTCTTGCCGAATGTCTGCCACTTTGATTTTAATTGCTTCATCATAGCGCATGCGTTGCAACTTGAGCGCATCAATTTTTTGTCGAAGCGGATTTTCTTCATTGAGATCCTGTGCTGAAAATTCCGTACTTAATTTTTTATTCAGCGTGAGTTCTGTCTCTGTTTGAGAGATCACCATATTTATCTTTTCGATCTCAATACCCAGGTCAGCTTTGATATAGGCGATTTCGGCATTTGCCAATTTAGATTTTTCGGCACGCTCTGATTGCAGTGTAGTGATCTGGCTTTGAAGCTTATCAAGTTCTAACTCCAGATCAAAACTTGTAAGTTCAACCAGCAAGTCACCTACTTTTACTTGTTGCCCGGGAACTACAGCTATGCTTTTGATCTGGGCCGATTTATCTGCATTTATTTTATATCCCTTTGAATAAGTGATGCCCACTGATGAATATCCCGTGTTGCGAAAATAGGTTAAACTCAGCGCAAGCATGCCTATGAAAAAGGCTCCAATAAAAGTAAAAAACCAATTGAATTTCATACCTCTTAAAGATTGGACACATCGTTAACACCTACACGTAATTGTTGTACGTTTTCGATTTTACGTAATGCATCAATCATCATATTGGCAGTTTCGCCTTTTCGAAAACAAATACTGAAATGATAGCGCGTTGTATTTGATTTGGTGGTTTGTACATTTACTTGTCTGTAGTCCAGACATTTTTCTTTTATGATTGAAAGAACTCGATCAAAATTATGCTTATCCGTAAGGGTAAAAAAAAGATGCTGCTGATGGATGTATGAGGTAAAGGGAGAATAGTGCAGCAACATAGCGATCGCACAAAAAAGAACCGTGCCCGCAAAAGAAACCGTATATCCAAACACACCAATGGCCAACCCCGTGCTGAGTGCAGCAAATAAGAAAAGTACATCGCGTGGATCATCAATGCGTGTGCGGAATCGGATGATCGCCATGGCGCCAAACACTCCCAATCCTCTGGCCAGACTATCGCCAATGGCCATCATCACCATGGCTGTAACGACAGCGCCTAATATCTGGGCTTGAAAAAAATTCTTTGGATAATAATCACCGGTAAACGTCACCTTATGCGTAATCGCGATGATGGACGACAATACAAAAGCCCATAGAAATGAGTAGGTCACATTGATCAGCTGCGGATACTCGTAAACAGGACCATCAGAAAAAAGCTCAAACATAATTCAGGTTATCGTTCGGTTACGTTATTAATCTTGAAATTTAAAGAGAGGGATTTGATTTATAAAGCCACTAATCAAATTAAGAGGAGGATCTGAAAAAAGTATTTTAACTTCGGGGCATGACTGGTCTTTTGTTTTATCATGACAATTAAACGAACACGATCCGCTAATTTTGTAAATGTCTTAATAATTTGAACTACAAATACCTTCAGTTTATCGCAAATCAAACCATTTGATGTAAGAACTGAATAATTAGAGCGGTTATTAAGTACAAAACCTAACCATGAAAAAAAGAGCCATTCTACTTTACCTAGTACTTGCCTTTGGCGCTTTGCTTTCCAATAAAAAGGTCATGGCCACGCACATCAGAGCTGCAGACATTAAAGTGGAGCCCGATTGCAACCTGCCGCGCACATTCAAGATTACGGTGGTTGCCTATTTAAATACAACATCTAACACCCGGTTTGGAACCAATAGCAGTGTGTTTTTTGGAGATGGTACTGCTGCGAAGATTCCGATCACCATTGCCACCATTAGAACTGATCTTGGCGCCAACATCGCCATCGCTACGTTTACTACTACACACACTTATGCTCAGGATGGAACCTACAGTATTGCCTATGTAGAGCAAGACCGCAGTTCTGGTATTCTCAATATAGCCAACTCCGAAGATGTGGCTTATGTAACCTTCGTTGAGTTTACCATTAATTCAAAAAACAGATGTAATACCGTGCCCATCCTGGTTGTACCTCCTTTGGATAGAGCCTGTTTTAAATCGGCCTTCTTCCACACTTCGGGAGCCTATGATATCGATGGCGATAGCCTTTCCTACGAAATTTCAGTACCGGCCAGCAATCCCACAACACTGGCAAACTACACAACGCCAAATAACCCACGATTCTACTCAAACTTTAATCAAGGCAATGAAGCGGGAAATGCTGCCCCTACTTTTTTTATTAATCCTGTCAGCGGACTGTTAACCTGGGATGCCCCCGGAACGATTGGTGAATATAACATTGCGTTTAAAATTATTGAGTGGCGCAAAGACTCCGTCACGAGCATCTATAATAAACTAAGCACGACCACGCGCGACATGCAGCTTATCGTTGAAGAATGTGCCAACATTCGCCCTGAACTCACTGTTCCTGCGGATCTTTGTGTAGAGGCCGGAACGCTGATCGAAGGATTGATAAAAGGAACCGATGGCGATCAGCACGATGTGAAAATTGAAGTCTTTTCTGAAATCATTGATTTCACTGCAGATAAAATCCCCGCCACGTATTCCCCCAATCCTCCTGGCTTCACTTCATCAGTACCCTTTGCTCAATCTAATTTTCGATGGCAGACCGATTGCATTCATGTGCGGCAGCAACCCTACCAGGTGGTGTTTAAAATTACTGACAATCCACCCCGAGGGCCAAAACTGGTCAACTTTAAAATCTGGAATATCAAAGTCGTTGCACCGGCACCTCAATGGAAAAAGACAGAATTGAATTTAGTGAAACGCTATGGAGAATTAGAGTGGGAAAGCTATGCCTGCAGCAATGCTGACAAAATACAAATCTATCGCAAAGTAGATTCCTACCCCTATACACCAGGATTTTGTAATCCGGGTATACCAAAATTTTTGGGCTATAACCTGATCGCTGAAGTACCTATAGGACAAACCACCTATTCCGACACCAACAACGGAAAAGGATTGCTGGTAGGTGCCAAATATTGCTATCGAATCATCGCGTATTTTAATTCACCAGCAAGCACACCCAGTATGGTATCCACCGAACAATGCATCGGCCCTATTGAAGCGGATGCCCCGGTGATTACACATGTGAGTGTAGAAAAAACAGATTCTGTTGAAGGAAAAATTCGTGTCAGTTGGCGAAGTCCGTTTGGCATTAACAGCACGCAATATCCAAAGCCCTATGAATATGAAATTTATCGTGCATCGGATTTTATCGGAGATTCTAACATCATGAAATCCGGCCGTGTGAGTGACACTACTTTCGTAGATGCAAACCTCAATACCGATGATCAGGTATTTAACTACCGGATTGTGCTCTACGCAAAACCGCTCAACGCTGATCAGATGATTCCCGTAGATACATCTGCTGTCGCTTCTTCCGAACGTCTTTCATTTATCGCGGGCATCAAAAAAATTGAACTGAGCTGGCGCGATAGTGTGCCCTGGTCAAATGTGGTTCAAAGCAGACCCTATCATCTTATTTATCGATCAATAGAAAGTGCTCTTGAAAAAGATATGGTGTTAACTGATAGTGTAGAAGTGAGTGAAAACGGCTTCACGTATGTGGATGTTGGTAAGTATAAGAATCAGGCGATTCAGGAGGATAAACGATATTCATATCGAATTTTAACCCGCGGCACCTACGGCAATCCAAACATTGCGCTGCAGGAAAATTATTCGCAGGTGATCACTACCTATCCGGAAGGTAAACTTCTTGCCTGCCAGCCGGCTGTAAAAATAAAAACAGTAAACTGTGATGAGTTTCTAAATGCCAACACGTGCTATCAGAATGAATACAGCAATCATGTTTACTGGAGCGTACAAGATGCAACGGGATGCAGAAAAGACATTGTCTACTATAAAATTTATGCAGCCTCCTTTACCGATGGCGAGTATTCATTGATTAAACAGATAGCCAAAGATACTTTCTTTGTCGAATCGGGTCTTCCCTCCTTTGCACGTTGCTATCGTATCTCGGCCATTGACGGAAAGGGGCAGGAAGGGCCACTGAGTGATTCTGTGTGCAACGATAATTGCCCATATTATGATCTGCCCAATGTATTTACTCCTAATGAAGATGGGTATAATGATGTCTTCAGCTCCAACTTCGATGTGAAGGATTTAGTCGATGGAAACATTTCTACCGGGGTCACTATTCGTTGCCCGCGATTTGTAGAGCGCATTGACTTCAAGGTCTTCAACCGATGGGGCAAGCAGGTGTTCGCCTATGCTGCCGATGATGAAAATTTGATCAATATTGATTGGAACGGTTATGACAACCACGGGCATGAACTTAGTAGCGGAGTATATTTCTATACCGCAGAAGTTTCATTTAACGTCCTGCGACCGGAACGCAAAAAGAAACAATTACAAGGATGGGTGCATTTGGTTAGATGATCTAAATCCAATTCAAAAGTTATTTTAATTTGCGCAATTCAACCTTACGAAAATCGATGGGCTGGCCTTCACTTTGCAATGCAATGAATCCTGATGTTAATGGTTTTCCGGGTTGCCAGATGGCGCTATCATACCCTAACACCACACCGCCACCCATCGTGGGCTTGTTGTATTGCAATACGGTGTCACCATTGATGATGTGAGTGATCAGCGAATCGCCTAACACGATTATCTCGGCCCTCACCCATTCATTGATTTCATAGGTTTTTGAGGTTGAGTTGAGACAATGATTCTCATAGAGTTTTCCATCAAAAAAGATCTCTGTTCCTGGTGAGCACATATTGCCGGTAGGGCGAGGATTTCCATCACCAAGCCCTGCAAGAAATTGCATCTCCACCGAAATGGGCCAGTTCTGTTCTTTGGGCATCGTGCGTGGATCTTGTGAATGAAACATCACACCACTATTCAATAAGGTATAATCGGGAGCCCCTGGTTGAAGGCTACCCGTAAACCGATATTCAACCACCAGATGAAAACGGGAAAAAGGCTGATCGTAATACAAGTGACCGAACTGATCATTGAAATCACCATACTGATCGTACCGAACTTTAATCATGCCATCTTCAACACGAAATGTATTACCGGCATTAACACCTACATCGTGATGGTGTATTTTGGTGGTCCAGTTAGTTAGGTCTTTTCCATTGAAGAGTTGAATCCATTCTTCGTCAGCTGAAGATTCTTTTTGTTTGCATCCTGCGATGAAAAGCAAAAGTAGTGCACTGAGGGCAATGATTCTGATCTTCATATAGTCGGGTTAAAATTTTCCTGGATGCGAATGTAAGAAAAACCGGTAAAGATGTTATTGTATAAATAACAGTAAGGCAAAGTTGAAGATTACAAGTTTGGAGATACCATCACTCAATCTTTTTCATCGTATTCAAACTTCTATTATTAAGTAACGATTTCATCTGATTGATGGCTATTGTGTTTCATTGAACTAACCTCTCAGGTTGATTTTTGCCTTGCTGAATTAATACTGCATTGATGCTTTCCAGATTTGATAGCACAACCAGTTGTTCAATGGCTGCAGCGTCTCTGATATTGCCTTCCGCTTTTGGATTATTCTCTCGCCATTGTTTTGCCGTAATTCCAAGCAGGGCTACATTTAACAAATCTGCTTCATTGGCATATACGAAGTTGATTTGCGATTTGCTTAGTTCATTAGGAATGAGTTTTTCCTTTATCGCATCCGTGTGGATGTGGTAGTTTACTTTGCCCAATGTTCTTTGAAAACTCCATTCTAATTTGAGACGGTCGTTTTCATCTGATTTCAGTCTTTGAAACTCCTTAATGAGATAGATTTTGAAGTCAGCACTTACCCACATGCCAAATTCAAACGCAATATCAGGGTGGGCATATGTGCCTCCATACCTGCCCGCAGTAGCTTTCAAACCAATGGCATTTGTTTTTTCCTGCCACTCTTTTACACTGATTTTATAGTTATTTAACCCAGCCTGACTTTTAATTATGGCGAATTCGCCATAATTAAAAACGGGGTTATAAACGCTTTCCCATATACCCAAAAACTCAACGATATTGCGGTTTCTCAGCCAATCGGAAATAAAAAAATCACCGTCTTTGGCTTTCAGCATATCGGTTAAAGAAATAAAATCCGTATCATTTTGTCTCATGATCGTTATCACCGTTCCTTTAACATTTATTGTTTTGCTCTTTGTCATATTCCTAAAGCCCCATCTTAATAAAGGAAACGATTGCAAATAAGGGTCATTTCTAAATTCCTTTAAGTTCGCTGGAATATAAAACCAAACGCATCGAATTCGAAGTATTTAGATTGATCCGCCTAATCTAAAAATAAACAATAACGGTGATTAGTGGAATACTCTAGTTTTAGTAACCAGCTTAGATCACAAGCCGAAAAGCTAATCTCAACAAGATGTCACATCTTCTCTAGTAAGTATGAGTTAGTGGCTCAAACTCTCAAAGAAATAGATAATGGCGTGAAACAAATTTCCCTTCCTGATCTCAAGGGGTATTTTATATTCTTCATTTCCCTGCAGTGCCAAATCTCTGCGTTGATCCCGAGTGAGATAAATTGAGTCTTTATTAAAATCTGAAATGTCCTTCTCAAACTCTAAGACCCCCAGGGTTAGCTTACCCTGATACGTAATGACAACCAGATCATTGGTTTTAAATTTTCCGTGCATTGATTTATTATCAGGATGTAATCGGATGACACCATACTGATAATCATTAAAGAATTTGTCGTCTGTAAAATTTTCAAAGAGGGAGTAGGTTGACATCATGCGGTTCCAACTAAAAAATAAATACAATTCTTCTACACCTTCCCATTGATCTGCCCAGCATGAGCCTGCCCTGGACGAAGGCAGGCATCATACTGAACCTAGCCAACTATCAGGTCTTTCTTTTAAATGTCATTCGGTGCATGCCGATCAACGATTCTCCTCTGCCACCGTCAAACGTTCTTATACTATATGTCAAACACAGTTACATTGTGGTTTCTTTACCACCATCCTCTTACATTATAAGTAACAGACTTAGGTTGTCCGTTACCATATGCGATACCAATGTCTCTATACGCCTTTATTCTTTCGCTTACTTGATCTTGATCTTTCAATTTATAATTCCATTCACGAGTATCAAGTTCTTTAACTTTCGTTGCAATTTTATTTGATAGCAACTTTACTTCCTCAAAACAAGCCGAATTAGGTTCAACTGTAGAAAGAATTTCACCTGCCTGATTAGCTACTTCAACAGTTTGGTTTGCTGACCATAAGTAAGTAGCCTTCGCCAATTTCAAATTACAATCGCGATCAATTTTTTGTTTGTAAATTGGGCCAATACCAGCTATACATTTATCGTAGCAACCTTTACAAACTTCAGGTACGCTAGTTAATTTAAAAATAGCCTCTTCAAATTTAGTCTGACTTGCAAGTATTTCTGCTTCTTTAATAAGAAAATCACATTTGCTGTTGTAGTATTCTACAATTTTAATTTTTCCATTTTCAATAAATGCTTGATAATTTGGGTCGTTAGTTTTTAAATTTTTAAGTGCGGAGATATAAGATTTGGTTTCACTTTCGCCAACCCCTTTAACTTGTGTAGAAACGCTGGAGAATTTTGTCCCATCAATCCCATCACCAATGTAAAAAGTAACATCTAAGACAAATGCTTGCATTGGAGGTGCTGTGGGAGTTAACTCCTTAGATAATACATTTATGTTGGCAGTAATTATAAATCTTTCATTGGAAGCTTTACCGCCTAGGCCATTTTGCGTTACAATTTGATTTAGTTTGTTAGAAAGGCTATTACGAGCGGCCTCCGGCATTTGGTCTATTTGCTGCGGAATAAATGTGGCTAAAGTAATTCTTGCGACATCATCACTTTTCCCAACTGTATTCTGTGCATAGGTATTGTAACCTATAAGAATTAAAATGCTTAATAATATTTTCCTTATTTTCATTTTTTTAAAATATCACTATTGACTTTTACCCCCAATTACTAAAACTACTTTCCCCGTACCAACAGGATAAGCAGCGCACGGTAACTGATATGTTTTTCTCATGTATTTTCTTAGTTGTGTGCCAAAATCATCAGCACTAAATGCGGTGCCATCTTCACCTCTCAAGGGAATCCTGACACTTTCCATTTTCATCAAAGTAGAAGTCTTGGGCCCTAATGTGAATGCACCATTTACAGTATTAGCCTTCATCCATTTTTTTATATCATCAGATAATTCATCACCATCTTCGTTAATTTCGCTGTTTAATTTTTTGGGGGAATTTTCGAAAACCTGAATTTCAACGGTAATTTCTCGTCCCTTAGTAACGATTTCATCAAAATATGTCATCAATTGGGCGTTAAAATTATCCATATGTGACAAAACGGCTGTCTCTAACATACTTGGTAATGTTGCCCCGATCAATTCATTCCCAGTTCCGCTAGCAACCCCAGCAGGCTTGTTCGATCCAGCATCAACAGCTTTTAAAGAAAATGTAACCGACTTTTTAGGGCCAACGTTATTTACGTTCCAAGAAACATACAAAATAAGGTCTGGGCGTGCCGCATTCAATAATAAATCTTTATTACTTTGTTGAACACTATTACCATCTTCACTTGTTTCAACACTTTTTATGGTATTTGCATCTTGTATGCTTTTCAATGCCTGAGACAAGTTTTGCGATGGATAGCCTCTATCCAACATCAATTTTTCAATGTTAGTAATTACCTGACCCAACTCTACATTTAGCAAAGCTTTTGTGTATTCAGGTTCCATATATGTCACACCTTGATTATCTACTTCCTTAAGAAAGCCATTCGAATTCATCCAAACATCATCTGGGAATACCATAATTGACGGTTTATTTACAGCTTGTGAAAAAGCGAACGCGGTTGTTCCAAAAGAGACCATGACAACTAGCATTATTTCTTTAAATATCATTTTCATTTTTCTTATTTCAATTATTTAAAATTCTTTCTGCAATTATTTGTGCTTTCATTCACTTCTCATAACCCGAACATAACTTCGCCATCACACCAATTCATATCTTCTTTTTTACCAAAATGCTAATCTTTATAAGATGCGTTTTTTAATCGTCTTCTTCCTACGGTGCTAAATGTGTAAGACTAGCAGAAAAAATAATCGGTAAAAGACAATTACGAAAATTTAATTATAAAACCTAAAATGATTATTTTTACAACAAAATGCACTTAATACCTGCAAGCATCATTAATTAAACCCAGCGCCTAAAGATTTAATAATGCCTTCGGCTTCTAAATCCTTTCTTAATGCCGATACATTGACAGAAACTATTACACCCACTTTATACTCTTTTCCAATTTTCATTCTGTCCTCGGCAGCTACAGCGCCATCATTTGAAGTAGAAACGAATTTCATATACTTGCCCCCATTAGCAAAAAATGGTTTGAAAAAGTGCTCTTTTTCTTCTTCTAAACTAACATTGCTTGTTAACGCTTTTTGTCCAGGAACTGATGATGTTCCGGTAAAACCTCTAAATATAATACCATGAACAGCATTCATTTTGGCTTGCTCTATTGCAACATCAGGTTTTTTGGAGTAAGACCATACCTTAATTAAGTATGTACCTTGCGTGCCTGTTTGCACAACTTCAATTTCATATCTCCAAGCTTCCGTGTCTTTATCTGCTTTCCTTTTTGCTTGGGCATTTGCTACAAGAGTAGAGCCAATTATCAATACAAATAAGCAGCTGATTGTTTTTAAACCATTTATCATTATTAATTTTTTTCTAAGTTTAACTAATGTGTACCTCTAAAATGAATTTCAGAACTGGTGATTTTGCTATCGAATGTCTGTAATTCAGGCTATTTAAACACAGGCTATGGTTTCTGTTCCCAGAAACAAAAATCAAAATTCGAATTGCCCATTATTGCTTATACTTTTTCATCTGAAGAAAAATCACCGGTTGTGTTTATGATTTGAAGGCAGTTTTTTTTTAAATTTGCGAATAAAAAATATTAAAGTTTGGTTTGAACCCAGTTTCGATCCTCGACTTAAATGCTTAACTATTTAATTTGTTTTATAAGCATACCTGAATAAAATTTATTAGCTCCGTCAAAAGTAGTACGATCAATAATTGGTTTTGCATTATTACCTTTAACAACCGGCTCCGCAATTAGACTTTCATCATCGTTAAATGTATTATCCCAAATTAAATCTTTATTTACTTTAATAGTACCAACGCTTTTGTAAGTAGCCACTCCAGTTTTAGGGTCTATGAGTTGCTCAAGAACATCAAACTTTTCTCCGCCCTCCAATCCTTCTTTTACTCCAATTTTTGCAGTAATAGGATTGCCAGTATAAAGAGGGGTTTTTGTCTTAAAAACATCATATTTTTTCTGAAGTTTAGCATATACATTATCAATGATTCTTATTGTAGAAAGCGTGATGATTTGTTCCTCCGTTCTTTTTTCCTTTAAAGAAAAGGTAATTAAACCCGATGCCCTTTCGTCACCAACAAATTCGAGCTTAAATAAATCTGATTTATCAAAAGCATCTTTCTTTTTAGCGTCAATACTCCCTTTTTCCATATACATTTCAGTAAAGAATATATTTGAAATGGAATCGTTCCAAACTAACTTATATAGGTAAGAAGTAGCGAAAATCGAATAACCTTCTTTGGTTTTTTCGTAAACTGCATCAATGCCCTTATTCGCTTTGTCTACGAACATCTTTGGTTTACCTGCCATGCTTTCTGCTAATTCTGCTTTTGCTACATCTCTCACAACTGCAGCTACTGGCTCATTTGCATAGAAATTGAATTTATTGATTACTACAAACGTATTACCAATTAATTCAAAGCCGGCTGTTTTCAGTAATGCTTCTCCATCAGAAGAAGACTGAGCAGTCTTTGTTTCAAGAAATGAAGCATTAAATACACCTCTTTCTGCTACCAAATTCCAATCGAAACTATCATCTGACTGCCTGTTAAACCATTTCGCAACAAGTTTATTCGCAATTTTTTCTTTTGATAGATACTTTTGAATTCGATATGGCAATTCTCTAGCAACTGAATCAATTTCTACTGCGCTTGCTAGTAAACTATTCATTTTAGAAGGCTTATATATTAAAGCTTTTTCTTCAGCAGTTAAAGTATAATTAATAGGATTAAATGACTTCTCTCCTATTGTGTGTTCATTATACTTATCAGGAAAAGGAGCATTGTTAAATGCCTTAAGTACGACTTCTTTTTGAGGAAAGTTTTCGGATTCAATAACCATGGTATGTAAGGAACTTCTGCGATACTTTACATCTACTGGCTTTTCTTGTATTTGAGCGAATGAGCCTATGCCTGATAACAATAAGCTAAATGCAATAATCGTTTTTTTCATTTTTTACTTTTTTATTTATAATTACCAAATTCCGTTTTTTATAATGGTCGCTGGCTCCATTTTATATTATTGTACGTTCCACCTGCCGGAACAGTGTTATAATGGCTACTGCTTTATTTGAGATGGTGATATCGCGCATATTGTACGTACCATCCACAACAAGAATGATATCTCCTGTAGCTGCGGCATTTATGGCGCTTTGTATTGTACCATACTGCTGAGGTATATTCAGAATTAGTGGATCGGCCTGTGCTAAGGATAAACTTATTGGTGCCCAAAGCATCACTAACAAAAAAAAGGAAGCCTTGTAAATAGTCTTCATAAATTCTTCATTTAATATTTTCCAATAAATCATTCATCCTATCTCACCCACTAGTTTAAAACCCATCATGTTTGCTTGTACGCATTCTGAAATAAATTCACTTCCAATCCTGTTATGAGAAATTCCTGAAAACTTCTACTGGGCAACATTACTATTTAACTACACCTATGTATAGAAGATTTAGCAGATTCAGTTGATACAACTATTTTCAACTATCGGGTCAGGTTTAACCTACCCAACTCAAGACAAATACATGAAGTACATGGATGAAGAAGTACATGGATGAAGATAGGTGTGCGAAGTGCATACACCTTCGAGAAGACTCTTTTATCAAAACTAAGTTACCCTACTTAAAGGAATGATCTTGAATCAGATAACTCATTATCTCCGATGTCGTTTGGAATCCCTAATCCTACTCGGTTTCGATCGTATAGAAAGGTAATTGTAGTTAACTTTTGAAAGTTCTGGAAGTGCCTTTAAACAGCACCAGAATTTGATTGAAATAGATGAATCAGCTATTATCAGCTGTTTTTAAACGAATCGATTTTGCTAATGATGATCAAATGATTTCATTTGGAAAGTCTATACGTTGTCTTAATCCGGGTCTTTAAAAAGGTAACTATGCGGAACAGGTGTTTTATTGTTTATTTTCTTCTACTCTTTCCATTCCTCTCACCTGGGGTTTATGCACAGAAAGATTCTGATGCCTGGATATTGAAGGAAATCCTCAAAGATTCTTCATTTACGGGTGAAATTTTATGCCAATCCGTTCCGGAGCAAGGAGCAATATTTTCACCCTCCGATATGATTTCACCGTATTATGCCGGTTATGATAACCTCATTAAAAATAAAAACGGACTCTTCATTGCCATTGAAGGAACCGGAAAACTTTATAAAGTAGCGTTGAATACGAATGAATTAGATTTTACACGAATTGATTCAACTGAATTAACAGGATATAACCATTCCGCATTTGTATTTTCATTCAATGATACCATTTACTCACTGGGTGGCTATGGTTTCTGGAGTTTAAATGGTCATTTACGGTATTTCAGACAATCTAGCCTGGGCTGGGAGCTAAAGCCGGTGAATAGAAAAATACCAGTGGCTATCAATAAAGGTCTGTATTGCGATCCGAAAAATTACTCAATCTATTATATAGTCGAGTCTCAGCATAGCGCAGATGAAGGACTGAAAAGGGACAACAATGACAAAAATAGAAAAAATCAGATCTTTGAATTGAATCTTAAAACAAGAGATTGGAAAGAATCAGGAACACCTACTCCGGAGTTCATAGAATTAAGTGCCGCCTCAAAAAAGTTTGCAACACTACCCTGGGGAGATTTTTTTTATGCGGGACCTAGAGCGCAATTGGAATTTGAATCAACCTTAATTGATTACCGGCACAACAGGATTTTTTTTCTAAACAACCCAGATATATCAAACGCTATTTTTGATTTCTGGTATAGTGAAAAATCTGAATTGAATAAAAGATTAATCACCTACTATCATGACTCGGTATTGACCATCCTGACATCCAATAAGGAAAGACTGGATATTCCGATTAATAAATCCGACTTTACCGATACAGGAATGTCTGTTTATGTACCCATTGAAGAAAATGCTATCTTGACTTCAACCCGTTTGACTTGGGTTGGAATTATCGCTGGGCTTTCTCTTTCAATCCTGGGATTTGTGTTATGGAAAAGACGCAACCCTGAACCAATACCCATTTCATTGGAAAGGAATAATACGGTTATCTTTGATCTGACGGAACAAGAATTACTAAAACGGTTTCACGCCAACCCTGAACCTTGCCTGAGTGTGGACGAGGTCGATCAGATTCTCGATACGATCAAAAAATCTAAAGACGTTCAAAACCAAAAGCGCAGTGCCATAACCCGATCGATCAATAATAAATTCTTAATGATCACCGGAGACCCGGGCCATCTGATTTCTACTTCCCGTCTTGAGTCAGACCGCAGAATGATCGAGTATAAACTAGATGTTGAGAGATACAGGAAGATTGAACATCTTTTGGTGCCTAACTATATCCATCAATCAATTAGTTAACGAATTTAGTAAGTACATTCTTCCAGATCTCGTACCCCTTGCGATTCATATGAAGATGATCCTCGATAAAAAGATCTTTGCGCACTTCTCCACCGCTATGCAGCATCAATGTCCGCACGTCAGCATATAACACATTCCTGGTTGTACTGGGCCACTGTTTAAGTTTCCGATTGAATTCTTCGTACTTACTTTCAAATGCCACCGTGCCACACTGGGCGTGGCTGTAATAAAAATCATTTTTACTTAAGCGGGAAGCTGTGTACGCAATCGTGAGTGTAGTTTATCCGCAGTGGCTAAAATCTCTTCCGGCCTTTTATCTGCATGACGATCATGATCTCCTTCATAGATAAATACACGACCAGGACAATAATTTAAAAATAAAGATCACGCATAACAAAACAAGTCACTCATTTCCGATCCGCCAAAGCCCCGGTGGAGTAGTTTATGTTTTGGAGAATTTATTTGCAGATCATTCCACAAGCGAATGCCCGAACTGATTATTTAAATCACCATACTGATCGCACCGAACTTTAATCATTCCGACTTCCACACGAAATGTATTACCGGCATTTTACTCCCACATCATGATGGTGAATTTTTGCCGTCCGGTTAGTTAGGTCTTTTCCATTGAAGAGTTGAATCCATTCTTCTTGAGCTGAAGATTAGTTAAGTTTATATGCTCCGAGTAATATAAACAAGTGACGATTAAATCAATTCAAAGCATATTACGTTTCCGTTTGCATGGATGATCCATGCTAAGGTATGCAAAACGATAAACAAGGACATGCACACCTAGTCTACAAGAATTATTCAAAAAAATCAAAATGAAATTTTTTCATATAAAGATTTCGGATATGGGGCTCACCGTTTTTACCGCATGGGCCTTTGAACTTAAGATTTTCATTACGATCCGGAACCAATGAAATCAAACGGTCGGTTCCATGGTGCAAAATATTTTCCTGATTATATCGATAGCTGGCCAAATGAAACCATTCTAATGTTTCAAATTGAAATGTGATTAATCCGATTTCAGAGTTTACAATATGATTCCCAACCCAGTTTTTAGTAGTAGTCATTCCCAGATCATTTTTTATAATCATACACCATTTAACTCGTCCATTACTGATGAACCTAAGGTGATGAGTTTCCGTGTAAGAAAGCTTATGCGTAAGTGAAATAAACGTAAGCCCCTCAAAATTTGGACTCTTGATAAAATCATTAGCCATGCTATGCACTATCTCGATCGGTATCGAACTAGTTGATGGCTTTAATTCAAGATTCAAGAAAAGTCGAAAAAGAAGTTTTACAAAACTACGCATCGATGTCTGTTTTTTTATTGACGAAGCTTCCTGGAAGATTCAAGCACTTTATTTTGATTGATGTGCCGCATGATTTATTATCATGTAAACATCAGCAAAATTTAGAAACACTTTAACCGTCCTATATCCAATTCCATTGTAAAGAGGTTTTTACTGTCACGCCAGTTTGCCCATATCATACATTCCCAGGTATATTCTATTACCCTCATAATTATTCTCTGGTTCGAAATAGATAGCACCTTGTATTTCGAAGGGTATCTTATAAACGAGGTCCATTGTTCTTACATCCTGGTGATCCAGGATCATTTCCCACTCCAGCTCACCGCGAAAATCAGATCGTGTAAAAACATACTTCTTCTGATTATGGATGACTGAAATCGTTCCAAAATCAACTTTCTTTCGTTCAATGCCAATATTTCGATAGGTCACATTAATAGCAAGCCAAATGTCATCCTCCGTACCAGAATAGCCTTTA
>CANIVF010000037.1 GCA_947470895.1 Bacteroidota bacterium | reverse complement strand
TCGATTTTGTAGTCCATGTTCTTTGTCAGAAAATCAGACCGAATTTAAACCTTCCTATTACAACTTAAAACGCTGATTATCTTATCCTTTCGATCCCTTATTCCTAATGGCCGCCATTAGAACTTTTTCTAATGACAATTCTGGGATTAATTAAACCATGCTGTGGCATTACAGAAGTCGGTTGGCTTATTGTATGAATACGTGTCTCTTACTTTATATGAGAACTGTATCTCATCTCCATAAAAAGTACCTATTCCTTCTATTTCATATCCATCAACTACCTGCCGTGATATATAAATCTTATCGGAAACAACAGTTGCTCTAATATTCACATCAGCGTTGTAGAAGTTTTCAATGATCACATCATCGTAGCTTCCTGATTTTCGGATGAAGATTGAAAATCGTGTATAGTCATTATAGGTTTGGCTGCTTTCTTCAATCTGATACGAACCGATTACCCGATCGCGATCCTGATAAACCGGTTCAACAATCATGATATCACAGGAAGTAAGAACAACCAACAAGGCGAATAAAATTACTTTCGTTTTCATATCTGTATATGTTTGCCAGATAGAATACAACTGAGATGCCAATTCAATTAAATCGATTTTGGTAGTTATGCCAGAATAGATAATCAGGCATTTCAGGCAAGGCTTAAAATGAAACCGTCCCACCCTGACAAGTCGGGATGGAACGGAGTGAGTTTAAAAAATAGGGTTAAACTCAGTTTAAAAAATAAGGCACTCCGGCACCGGCAAAAAATATTTACCACCAACAACCACTACGAATGGAGTAAAAACCAGTCGTGCCGGATATGCCATGTCTTTAATCTACATTATCATGTAAAAATTTATTGTTACCCAGTAGATTATTGTCATCATTCAAACTATAACGCGAGATGTGCGACTCAGAAGAATGAGAAATGTTATCCATCTTCACACCCCTGCGCAAGTAGGCTGGTGCTTCCCACTTCTGCTTGAATTCATCCTTAGTCATCTCTTGCGTCTTGCCTTTTTTCAATTTCTCTCTACGCTCTTTTGCTTGTTGCTCAAGGCGCTCTTTGGTTCTCCTTATTTCCATAAGTCCATCTTCGTTTATTACCTGGTCTTCTGAAACACCTTTACCCAATTCGAAATCGTCCTCTTCTTTTCTGAAGAGATTATCTTCATCTTCAAATTGATCTTCATCGAGAGATTGCGTTTCGTCTTTGTTCGTTATGGTAAACTCAACGGTTCTTTGAGTAAAAACTTCATCTTCAAACAACGAAGCATTCAATTGTATTTTAGGCTCCTCGAACTTTTGAACTGTCTGCGTCTTGCTCTGTACAGCAGGTTTTTCCTCTTCTCTGATTTTAAGTTCAAGCTCCTGATGGCGTTGATTAACTGAATTATCTACAGAACCAAACAATGGAATCTGAGTGCGATCCAATTCATGCACCTTCTTGTCTTCCTTCTTCTTCACCATTTTTCCTTCAGAAAAGAATCCGGTTGCGATGACCGTAACACGAATACGATCAGCTAATCCCGAATCAACACCGTGACCAAATATTACTTCGGCTTCATCACCAGCCTGTGTTTGTATGTATTCAGTGATGGTGGTGAGTTCATCCATTTGCAACTCTGCCTCTTCACCTGATATAATGGAGAGCAGAATCTTCTTGGCACCAATGATATCTTTATTATCCAATAATGGAGATGCCAGTGCTTGCTGTGCCGCCTTGATTGCACGATTATCTCCGCGTGTTTCAGAAGAACCCATAACCGCAGCACCAGCATTTAACATCACCGTACGCACATCTTGAAAGTCTACGTTTACATAACCTGTCAGCGTGATGATTTCAGCAATACCTTTTGCGGCTGTAGTCAAGATATTATCTGCCTCACCAAAAGCCTGGCCAATCGACAAATTGCCATAGATCTCTCTCAACTTATCATTCAAAATAATGAGCACTGTATCACAACTTGCACGAAACGCTTCAATACCTAGCTCAGCTTGATTTAATTTTTTCTTTCCTTCAAAGGAGAAAGGAACAGTAACGATACCTACCGTTAAGATATCCATATCTTTCGCAATCTTAGCGATAACTGGAGCGGCACCAGTGCCAGTGCCACCACCCATACCGGCTGTGACAAACACCATCTTGGTACCTACCAGCAATTCGCGAATTTGCTCCTTGCTTTCAATCGCAGCCGCGCGTCCCACTTCAGGATTGGCCCCACAACCAAGACCTTCGGTTAGATTAACACCCAGTTGCAATTTGTGAGGAACAGGGCTGCTGTTCAACGCTTGCAAATCGGTATTAGCAACCACAAACTCGACATCTTTGATGCCTTGCTTATACATGTGGTTAACTGCATTGCTACCTCCGCCACCAACACCAATTACTTTGATAATCGACTTATGATGTTTGGGGAGATCAAATTTGTATCCTATTACTGGTTCAAACATGACAATTGTTATTTAGTGGTTGATCAATATTCGTTTTTGCCATCAAGATCATCAATCAATAATCCTTTTGTTTTTGTTAGGATGCTTGAGAAGAAATCAGAAGTCGGATTCGTTTTTTGTTTTTTCAGCACCTTCACATTCTTCTGCTCTTTAGCCTCTTTGTAGCGTTCATCACGCTCATCCAATGAACGGAATCCTGATAACACAAGACCTACTGCGGTTGCGTACATCGGGCTCTTCACAGCTTCCAGTTTGCTCTTGCCTAGATGTTCATTGGGATATCCAATACGGGTATCCATTCCCGTCATATACTCCACCAACTGTTGTAAGCAACTAAGTTGAGAACCTCCGCCTGTGATTACGATACCACCAGCAAGGCGATTCTCATATCCTGAATTAATGATTTCAGTATGTGCCATTTCGATGATCTCTTCCATACGAGCCTGAATGATGCCCGAAAGATTCTTCACAGAAATTTCTTTAGGTACCCGGTTTCTGATTCCCGGAATGGAAACAATCTCATTCGGGCTTGCCTCTTCTGCAATAGCTTTTCCAAACCGAGTTTTCAATTGCTCGGCTTGCTTTGCCATCACCATCAAACCATGTTGAATGTCCGTGGTCAGGATATTTCCACCGAAAGGAATCACAGCCGTGTGACGAATGATGTTATCATGGAACACCGCAATGTCTGTGGTGCCACCACCAATGTCAATCAAACAAACGCCTGCTTCTTTCTCCTCTTCGCTCAACACGGCAAGGCTGGACGCTAAAGGTTCAAGAATTAAATCTTCAATTTCAAGACCACCTCTTCGTACACATTTATTGATGTTGTTGATGGCACTGGTTTGAGCAGTGATGATATGGAAATCTGCTTCCAGTTTTACACCGCTCATTCCTACAGGATCTTTAATTCCTTCCTCATAATCCACAATATAATCCTGTGGCATAACGTGAATGATCTCGCTGCCAGGCGGGATAACAATGCGATGCATATCCTCTGTAAGACGATTCACATCTTCGATGCTCACCTCGTCTTCTCTTGAACTTCGTGTAATACTTCCATGGTGAATAGAGCTTCTGATGTGCTGACCGGCAATACCCACATTGACCAGACCAATGTCGATGCCCGACATATCACTGGCTTCCTTCACGGCCTTCTCAATAGCAAAAACAGTTTTATCAATGTTGGTGACTATGCCTTTGATTACGCCTTCTGATTCAGCTTTGCCCATGCCAAGCACTTCCAGTTTTCCAAATTCATTTTTGCGGCCCACGATGGCGCAGATCTTGGTTGTACCAATATCAAGACCTACAATTATTTTTTCGTTTTCCATGGTAATTATTCTTTGTTAGTGGTTGTTACTCCTTTAAATATGTTTAAAAAATAAATCGATCTATTCGGCAATAATTTGTCCCTCGTATTCAAGATTCACCCGCTCGTATCGTGTCCATCCGCGTTGAGGAAGAATCTCTTTATAAAATATCATGAGCTTCTTAAACTTCGGTTCAAAGTTATCTGCTCTTCCGAACTCAACCCGCTGACCGGTTACTTGCGGATAGATTGTAATCTTTCCATTACTACTGATATCAAGCTGGGCAATCTGTGCCTTCCAAAAATCATCTTCGTTAATAAATTCAATCATTTGCTTCAATTGAATACCTTCTTCCGATTTTGTTAAATCTTCATCTTCCAATAACTTCTTCACAAATGGGCCACTGATTAAAATCACCCGCGAGGTGTACTTTTCAGACACCGGCATGATCACGCCATCCTCAGCGATGTAGGCATCAGGAGCATCAGACTGAACAATACGAGCTATTGGTCTACGTAATTCTACGTTCACAATCAGGTTGCCTTTGAGATCTCCGAACAGCTCAGCATCGAGAATGTGTTTGTCATACTTTATTTTCTTCTCGATAGTCTTCAAGTCAATGCGATCTATGCCTACACCTTTTATCTTTTGTCCACTGCCTTCCACCAATTTGATCACGTCAGCTTCATCCAGAAAATGATTACCATGAAGGTTATCCAATTCAACCACAATATCTTTACAAACAGAACCACCTTGCTTGCGCTCACTGAAGGCAATCAAAAATGAAATTGAAAGCAGCGATACCGCCACTTTAATTTCTCTTCGAATGTTCAGTTTCCACTTCATATTACTTCTTGTTCAAAAGTTCTTTAATAGGTTTAACAAACGTGTCAATATCACCTGCACCCACTGTTGCTAATACTTCGATATCTAATGCTTCCAGCTTTTGAAGCAGATCAGTTTTTCCACAGCGAATCTTCACAGGACTTGTGATATCCTTAATGAGAATATCCGAGGTAACGCCTGGAATAAGTTCTTCTCGTGCCGGATAGATGTCCATCAACAAAACTTCATCCGCTAAACTTAAACTCTTTGAAAATCCCTCTGCAAAATCTCTGGTACGCGTAAACAGGTGAGGCTGAAATACAACGGTGATTTTCTTGCCCTTATACATCGCCTTCAATGAGGTAAGGAACGCCTCAATCTCTGCCGGATGATGTGCGTAATCATCAATGTAAACGAGATCCTCTTTCTTGATGATAAACTCAAACCTTCTCTTCACGCCTTTGAAAGAAAGTAATGCTTCGCGAATCAATTTCTCATCAATACCCAATTTCAAAGCGACCAATGTGGCTGCGATGGCATTTTCCATATTATGAAAACCGGGGACACCGAGCTGTATTTTCTCCATCGTCTTTTCCAAGCCGATAAGATCAAACTCAAAAAATCCGCCCTTAGCGGTAATATTGCCGGCTAAAAATTGTCCCCGGCTCATGCCATATGTAGTCATCTTGACATGCGGTGCTTCATTAGCAAGCATGGCAATCGACTCATGTATAATCAGATTTCCACCTCTATTAATCTGACTAATAAATTCTTTGTAGGAACTCAACATCTGCAAGTGATCTCCATAGATGTCCAGATGATCAGCATCGGCAGAAGTAATCACTGCGGTGTGAGGAAATAATCTCAGAAAAGAACGATCAAATTCATCGGCCTCTGCCACGACAATCGTTTTGTTATTCACCTCACCCTGCATCACCAGGTTAGAATCATAATTGGCGGTGATGCCTCCTAAGAAAGCAACCATGTCCATATTTGCGGACTTAATAATGTGTGCAATCAACGATGAGGTGGTAGTCTTACCGTGAGTGCCGGCTACAGCAACAGTTTTATAATTCTTAGTAAGCAATCCTAATACTTCCGAGCGTTTTAAAATAGTGAAACCCTTCTCTTTCAGATAAGCATGTTCAATATGATTCTTTGGCATGGCTGGAGTGAATACAACCAAAGTCTTCTCTTTACTGATATAACCTGGTATAAATTCAATGCGATCTTCGAAGTGAATCTCCATACCTTCTTCCAGCAACTCATGCGTGAGCGGTGTCGGTGTTTTATCATAACCCGCCACACGCAATCCCTTATGCTTGAACCAGCGCGCAATGGCACTCATACCAATTCCACCAATGCCGAGAAAATATATACTGTCGTATTGATCTAGTTTCATGCTCATTGAATCAGTTTTTCAATTTCGTTAACAATCTGCTCTGTTGCGTTTGGCTTTCCGAGCTTAGCAACATTCGCGGCAAATTTTTGACATTGTTGTTCATCATACATGAGTTTCAATGCTGCATCAATAAGTAGCGAACCCGCTTCCACATCCATAATCATCATGGCTGCCTGCTCATTCACCAGTGACATAGCATTCTTGGTTTGATGATCTTCTGCAACATTAGGAGAGGGCACTAAAATCACTGGACGCTTAGCCAGACACAATTCCGAAATCGCCAAAGCCCCTGCGCGCGAAATCACCACATCACTAGCTGCATACACCATATCCATTTGCTTCAGAAAATCATGAATGCGAATCTTTCTTAAGTCTTTGCTGCTTACTCGGGCTTTCACGTCTTCATAATACACGCGTCCTGTTTGCCAGATCACTTGTACTTTCGCATCGATCAGTTTATCAATATGTGCCAACACACTCTCGTTGATCGTTCTGGCACCAAGGCTTCCTCCAAGTATCACAAGCGTTTTTATTTTAGTATCAAATGCAAATTGCAGTAATGCTTTTTCTCGTTTTGCTTCCAGATCAATGATATCCTTGCGAACTGGATTGCCAGTAAAAATTAACTTAGCCTTAGGAAAATATTTTTCCATGCTGGGATAAGCCACACATATCCGTTGAACTTTCTGACCTAATCTTTTATTTGTGAGACCAGCATAGGAATTCTGCTCCTGAATTAAAGAAGGGATTTTATTTTTCGTTGCGGCAAGCATGATTGGTCCACTGGCATAACCACCGGTACCAATCACTACATCCGGTTTAAAATCTTTAATGATCTTCCCTGCCTTGAAATAACTGGAAATTAATTTTATTGGGAAAGAAAGGTTAGACCACGTGAGTTTACGTTGAAGTCCGCTAATCCATAAACCAACAATTTTATAACCCGATTCTGGCACACGTGTCATCTCCATTCTACCTTCTGCACCAACAAAAAGTATATCCGCATCCGGATAACGTTCCTTAAATGTATTCGCAATAGCCAATGCAGGGAATATGTGACCTCCCGTGCCGCCGCCGCTAATGATCAATCGATATGGTTGTTTAGTGCTCAAGCTGCTTTCGCGTCAAAATTTTTCTCTTTTACTTTCTCTTCCTCGTTGGCGGCTTGCTTGCCCCAATTCTGATCTTGCTCACCACGACTCACACTTAAAATAATTCCTACGGATAATCCCGTAAATACCATAGCCGTTCCTCCCATACTGATCAATGGCAACGGTTGTCCGGTGATCGGACCTAAGCCCACCACAACACCCATGTTCACCATGGCCTGACACACCAAATCGAAACTCAAACCCGCAGACAGCAATCCACCAAAAGCCCGCTCACTATTGTATGCTGCATTCATTCCCCGATGCAAGAGGATGAGATAGAGAATCAGCACAACTGCTCCACCAATCATTCCATACTCTTCAATCACGATTGCATAAACAAAATCAGAATATGGGTGTGGAAGAATATTTCGTTGATCACTATTGCCAGGACCCTTTCCAAAAATTCCTCCAGTCGCGACAGCAATTCTTCCATGCTTAGCCTGGAATGGGAGTTCTGTTCCATTTACAAAACTGAGAATACGATTCTTCGCAGTTTCACCACGAACACCAAACTTCAATGCAACGGCTCCGGCTAATAAACCTACCAGCACGAGCATCGCCAGATATTTTACAGGCACACGTCCGATGAACATTATCAACATACAAGTAGCAAACAGCAACATCGCTGTTGATAGATTGGTTAATGCGATCAATCCGCAGATCACACCACACCAAACCAACATGGGAATGAGTGCTTCTTTGATATCATCAATATTCTGTTGCTTCTTCGAAAGCATACTCGCCAGGTTGATGATCAATGCTAAGCTGGCAAAATCAGAAGGTTGGAAAGAGGTGTTGATGATGGGGAGGGTGATCCAGCGCGCTGCATCGTTGATGGTTGTTCCGTTGGTGAACGTATAGATGAGTAAAGGAACACTTACCCATATTGCAAGCCTGGAAATTTTTGAATAGTAGCGGTAGTCAATTTTATGTGCAAACCACATCGCAGCTAAACCTAAGAACACCATGAAGGTGTGCTTTAATAAATAGGATTCAGGACTAGCCGTGCGTTTATAAGCAAGTGTACCAATGGAGCTATACACTACCAAAATGCTGATCAGCGAAAGCACAAAAACAACTACCCAGATGACCCTGTCACCAAGCAGATTTTTGTCAGCCCATGTTTTAACTTTTGCGATCATACCATTGCTTTTTCTACTTCATTCTTCAATTCAAGCACTTCCGCACGAAATTGATTGCCTCTGTCCTCATAGTTTTTGAATAAATCAAAACTTGCACATGCGGGAGATAGCAATACCACATCACCCGGCTTTGAAACACGAAGTGCAAGTTGAACTAACTCCTTTACACTTTGTGTTTCGTAGAGTTCATTCACTAAACTTCCGAATCCTTTTTTTAGTTTATCATTATCCTTACCCAGACAAATCAATACGCGCACTTTCTTCTTCACCTCTTCTTCGATGAGCGTGTAATCATTTCCTTTATCAACGCCACCGGCAATCCAGATCAATGGTCCGTTGTAGCTACCTAAACCGTACATAACAGAATCCACATTAGTAGCTTTCGAATCATTGACAAACTCAACACCGTTGATGATTGCTACAGACTCCAGACGATGAGGAGCATTCTTAAATGTTTTAAGTCCTTTGCGAATTTGCTCTACGCTTGCACCAGCCAAATGAACAGCCGTAACGGCCGACATCGTGTTGATCAAATTATGAGGACCTTTTAACGTAGTATCTACTTGTGATATTTTGAACGATGCGCCATCCAACGAGAACGACATGGTTTCACCATCGAAATGGGCTGGTGCATTTGAAGTTAATTTCAATGACACTGGCAATGGCAGTGGCGCGATAATTCTTTTACCTACCTCATCACCTGTCACCGCATCATCAGCATAGTAGATGAAATAATCATCAGCCTTCATATTTTGAATCAGTCTGAACTTCGTGTTGATGTAGTTCTTCATTTTATACTCATATCGATCCAGATGATCAGGAGTGATGTTTAGTAAAATGCCAATGTGTGGCTTGAATGTGTTGGTTCCGTCTAGCTGGAAACTGCTGATTTCAATAACATACCAATCGTGATGACCTTGAGCCACTTTACGTGCCAGACTTTCTCCTACGTTTCCTGCTAAGGCAACACTAAACCCAGCGGACTTCAGCAAATGATAAGTCAGTAATGTTGTAGTGGTCTTTCCGTTTGTACCAGTGATCGCAATCACTTTTCCTTTGAGAAAACGAAATGCAAATTCTAATTCATCAACAACAGGTATGCCGTTGCTCTTTACTTTCTTAATGATTTCAGCATTATCAGGAATACCAGGACTCTTAATAATCAGACTTGCATTCACTATTTTTTCTTCTGAATGAGCTCTTTCTTCAAAGGCAATAGTGCATGAGTTCAGTTCTGCCTTGTACTGATCTTTGATTGCACTCTGATCCGAAACAAAAACATCATACCCTTTCGCTTTCGCGAGGATGGCTGCTCCCGTTCCGCTTTCGCCTGCACCCAATATGACAATACGTTCGCTCATCTTAATTTTAGCATGGCTAGTGATAAAATCGCTAACAGTATTCCTATTATCCAAAAACGGGTTACGATTTTAGATTCATGAATATTCTTCTTCTGAAAATGATGATGCAAGGGTGACATCAGGAAGATTCTTCTTCCCTCACCATACTTCTTCTTCGTATATTTGAAATAAGAAACTTGCAAAATCACCGACATACTTTCGATCAGGAAAATTCCGCAGAGTAATGGAATCATCAATTCTTTGCGAACAGCCAACGCAAGCACCGCAATGATTCCTCCTAATGATAAACTACCAGTATCACCCATGAACACCTGGGCCGGGTAAGAATTGTACCAAAGGAATCCGAGGCATGCCCCTACGAACGCAGTACAAAAAATTACTAGTTCCCCAAGGTTAGGGATGTACATGATATTCAGGTAAGAACTAAAATCGACACGACCTGAGAGGTAAGCAAAAATGGCCAGTGTTAGTCCGATAATTGCCGAAGTTCCAGCAGCTAAACCATCAATGCCATCGGTGATGTTCGCTCCGTTTGAAACAGATGTGATAATCAGTATAACAACCAATGTAAATACGATCCAAGTGTAATTCTTATCCAGCCATGGAAAAATATCACTGTAGTCAAATTCGTTATTCTTTACAAAGGGAACCGTGGTCTTGGTAGATTTTGTGTCCTTATATTCCATCCTTGCTCCCGGCTCCGTCTGAAAAGTCTGGATGCTGGCCACCGTAGCGGGCTTCACTTCGCGCACCACAACTTGATCATTAAAATACAAGGTGAGACCAACGATCAGACCAATTGTTACCTGACCAACGATTTTGAATCGACCTGCTAATCCTTCTTTATTCTTTCTGAATACCTTAATATAATCGTCAATGAATCCGATCATTCCCAACCATAAAGTTGTGGCGATTAATAAAATCACATACACATTATCCAACTTCGCCATTAACAGAGTAGGGACTAAAATGGCAGCGATAATGATCAAGCCACCCATTGTTGGAGTTCCCTTCTTTTGAAGCTGTCCTTCCAAACCCAAATCACGTATATCTTCGCCAACTTGCTTCTTTCGTAAGTAGTTGATCAATCGTTCTCCAAAGGTAATCGTAATGATCAATGACAATAGCGCTGCCGCTCCCGCACGGAACGAGATGTACTGAAACAATCCTGCTCCAGGGAAATTAAAGTTCTTCTCAATATAGTCGAACAAATAGTACAGCATCAGCTCGCAAACATTTTTAACATCCTCGACAATACTTCTTTATCATCAAAAGGATGCTTCACTCCTTTTATTTCTTGGTAATTCTCATGACCTTTTCCTGCAACAAGAATGATATCTTTTTCTTTCGCCAGCATGCAGGCCATTTTAATAGCCTCCTCCCGGTCTATCATTACCAATGTTTTCTTAGCATCGGTCGGTCCTACGCCAGTTTGCATTTCTTTAATGATTTCCATGGGGTCTTCACTGCGCGGATTATCTGAAGTGAAGATCACTTTGTTTGAATATTTACATGCGATAGCTGCCATCAATGGACGTTTGGTGCGGTCACGATCTCCACCACATCCGATCACTGTGATCACCTGTTCAATACCTGATCGGAAATGCTCAATGGTTTCCAAAATATTTTTTACTGCGTCCGGAGTATGCGCATAATCAACAATAGCAGTGAACTTTGATCCTGGCATGATCAATTCAAAACGACCTGATGCTCCCGTTAAAGCAGATAATTTCATCAACACCGTTTCAGAATCTTCGCTCAATAAACTGGCGGCTCCATACACGGTTAATAAGTTATAAGCATTAAAATCGCCAATTAATCGGAACCATACATTGCGTTCACCAATCTCCAGCTCAAGTCCCTCAATAGAATTCGTGATGATCTTAGCTTTGAAGTCGGCCATCTTCTTCAAAGCATATGTGTGTTTTTTGGCCTTGCAATTTTGAAGCATCACCATACCTCGCTTGTCATCAATATTGACTAAAGCAAATGCATCTGATGACAATCCATCAAAGAATCCTTTTTTAGCGCGAATATAACTTTCAAAGGTGTGATGGTAATCAAGGTGGTCGTGCGTAATATTCGTGAACAGACCACCCGTGAAGTTTAAACCTTCAATTCTACCTTGCGCTACTGCATGCGAACTCACTTCCATGAAACAGTGCGTGCATTTTTCATTCAGCATCTGAACCAACAATTCGTTGATCTGAATAGGATCAGGAGTTGTATGTGTTGATGGGATCTGTTTATCCACAATGTTATTCACAACTGTGGATAACATTCCGCATCGGTAGCCCAGTGCTGTAAATAACTTGAAAAGAAGTGTTGCAACCGTTGTCTTTCCATTCGTTCCAGTTACTCCAACCAATTTTAATTTAGCCGATGGATTTCCATAAAAATTGGATGCAATGATGCCAATTGCCTTGGCGCTATCTTTAACCGTTACATACGTAATCGCATCAGAAATTAATTCTGGTAATTTTTCTGCTACAATGGCGATTGCACCCAGCGTTACCGCTTTCTCAATGAAAGTATGACCATCCGATTGTGTTCCTTTTACAGCAACAAATAAAAATCCGGGCTGCACTTTGCGTGAGTCAAAGCAAATGCCTTTCACCTCTATACTCATGTTACCTGAAGTAGAGGTGATGTGCACTTTATATAATATGTCCTTTAACTCAGCCATTCGTTAATCTCAAATAGATTCTAGAACCTTTAGAAATTCTTGTTCCTGGTGAGATGGATTGTGAGGCTACTCGTCCTTTACCTTCATAACCTACTCGTAAGCCTGTTTTCTCCAATAAATAGATCGCATCACGGAAAGTCATTCCTGTTACATCTGGTACCTGATCTTTAACCACAGCATTTTTTTTCCACACCACAGAGTTTCCATTTTTTGAAGTCTTAATCCATTCATCCTCTGTTGCTGAATGACTGGATACGCCCAACACGTTAGTTAACATGGTTAATTCATCTTGCTTACCGGCACGAATTACAGGTAGCACACCAGGCTCTGTGGTCGCCTTTTTCTCCATAGCAAAATGAAGATTGATGTCGCGTGAGTAAATATTATCAGCAATATCTTTGAATACAGGACCTGCCACGTTGTTTCCATATTGAAATATTCCTCTAGGATTTTTCACTAATACAATCGCAGTATACTTAGGTGCATGTGCCGGGAAATAACCTACAAATGAAGTGATGTATCGTTTTTCATAGCGACCGTTTTCTAAAATCTGTGCGGTACCTGTTTTACCCGCAATTCGATAATCGGCATGCTTTAAATTTTTAGCTGTCCCATTCTCTACTACACCTTCCAAAAGAAGTTTGAGTTGATTCAATGTCTTATTCGAACAGATCTTGGTTACCAATACCTCAGTTTCATATTCTTCCTTCACCTGATCGGCTCTGCTCACAGATGTTACGAAAATAGGTTTAATCATTTTTCCATCATTGGCAACCGCATTGTATAACGCCAATGTGTGCAGAGGAGACATCTCGAATCCGTAACCGTACGCCATCCACGGAAGAGTGATACCGCTCCAGTCTTTATCAGTAGGTCGTGTGATTTTTGGATAGGACTCACCCGTGATTTGCAAGCCCAAAGGTTTGGAAAGATGAAGACGATCTATATGTTCTAAAAACTTGGAAGGCTTGGTCCCGAAATGCTTATCAATCAATTTGGCCATCGCTACGTTTGATGATAGCTCAAAGGATTGCTGAATGGTGATGGTTCCGTAACCTCCTTCATGATGATCTTTAACTTTGCGCTTATAAAATGTGTATTCACCATTTCCGGTATTGATCCTATCATTCAAATTAATATTGGTGTCCTCCAACAAAGCCATCATGGTCACCAACTTAAAGGTTGAACCAGGCTCGATCGAACCACCAACAGCATGATTGAATTTCTCGGAATACTCACCATTACTTTCTCTGCTTAGGTTAGAAATTGCTTTGATGTGACCCGTCTTCACTTCCATCACGATCACCGTACCTTCATCGGCATTGTGTGATTTCATGGCACGATACAGTGAAGTCTCCGCTACATCCTGAAGATTGATATCCAGAGTAGTTTGAATATCAAGACCGTCAATCGCTTTAATATTATCTGCATCGAAGATGGGTTTCCAGGTGCCTCCGGCAATTTTTTGAAACAGGGCTTCGCCATCTTGGCCGCCCAATACATTATCGAAACTGTATTCGAGACCAACGCCTTTGCCTTCTTCATTGACAAAGCCAATCGTTCTACGGCTGAGTTTTGAAAAAGGGCGATAGCGTACATCAATCTTTTCGAAGATGACGCCACCTTTGTAGCGACCTTCGCGGAAAATGGGCCATCTTGTCATGTCTTTCTTAGCCTGATAGTTGATCTGTTTGCGATTGATCACCACATATTGCTTGCCAGTAGCACGTGCATCTTTCAACATCTGCTTGTAATCTGTTGCCGAGCGATCTTTATAATAACGTGACAGCATCAGCGCCAATGAATCAATTCCTTTCTTGAAGATTTCGTCTTTGGCAAGTGTAGGATCAATCGCTATTTTATAAAAAGGAAGGCTTGTTGCCAGCAAGCTACCGTTGTCGGAATAAATATTTCCACGGGTCGCTTTTACTTTCTTGTAATCAAAATTGATTTCTTCACTCATCTTCCTCCACTCGTCACCCTCAATAAACTGAATGTGACCAATCTTGGCGCCCACGCAGAGTGCAAACACCACCACACATAAAAATGCGATGCGTACTCTTATTAATATGGACTTCTTAATATTCACCTTTCTCTACTACGATTTTAAATGGTGGCTTCGAACTTTCTTTTAATCCTACTTCTTTCACTCTTCTCGCAACTTCACTTTGCTTACTGGCAAACATCACATCGGCTTTCAAGGTGGTATAATCAGCACGCAAGTCTTCTACTTCACTTTGTGCTTTATTGATTTGCCTTGTTGTCTTCTCAGCATAATGCGTGTTGCTGATGTAGATCAAACTCAAAAACACAGCAAATAAAACTTTGGGGAGATACTTCACCGGGAAGCCTTCTTCAAAATAAGTATCCAACTTCAACTTCTTTTCAAGCCCAGAGAAGATACTCGTGCCTGATGTGCCCGGAGCCTCCGGTTTCACCCGTGCTTCATTGCCACGTTGTGGTTGAGGTTCTATTCTGAATTTGTTTTCTCCCATTGTTTCTTTGCTTCAAGCTACAAGCTGCAAGCCCAGTACTTGCCTGAAGCTTACCGTTTGAGGCCAGAAGCCTCTATATTTTCTCTGCTACCCTCAGCTTCGCGCTTCGAGCTCTTTTATTCTCATTTACTTCTTCTTCCGTTGCCTCGATTGGCTTTCGGTTTACTGCTTGAAAAGGTTTGATCGGGTTTCCGTAAAAATCTTTTTCCAGTTCCCCAAACACCTTTCCTGTGTTGATATAGTTCTTCACCATTCTGTCCTCCAGCGAGTGGTAGCTCATCACTACCAACCTTCCTCCTGGTTTTATGACTTCGCCACATTGGTGCAAAAAATCTTCCAGCGCTTTCATCTCTTGATTTACTTCGATGCGTAGCGCCTGAAACACCTGGGCGAAATATTTATTCTCCTTTCCACGAGGAGTGTTCTGTTGCATGGCCGCTTTTAAATCCAGCGTAGTCACCAATGGTTTTATCGTTCTGGCTGCAACTACTGCTTTGGCAGCGGTGCGTGCATTTTTCAATTCACCATACATGCCAAAAATTTTATGGAGCTCGGCTTCCGGATACTCATTCAAAATTTTAGCTGCGGTGAGTTTTCCTTTTTGATCCATGCGCATGTCCAGCGGTCCTTCGAAGCGTGTTGAAAAACCACGCTCTGGCGAATCGATTTGGTGCGATGAAATTCCAAGGTCGGCCAGTATGCCATCCACTTGTGTTACTCCACTCAACTTCAGATACTGTTTCATGTATCGGAAGTTTGCCTGACAAAATGTAAAAGAACGACTCTGAATATTATCAGCCTGCCGCTTGGCATCCTCATCCTGATCAAAGACTATCAATCTGCCTTCTCTCAGGTTTTCAAGAATCACCATACTATGTCCGCCACCACCAAAGGTTACATCTACATAAATTCCATCCGGATTTATCTGAAGTCCTTCGATGCACTCTTTCAACATGACGGGTTTGTGATACATAGGCTTCAGGCTTCAGATTGTATGCCGCAAGCTGTTTTCATATAAACAACCAACTTTATCAATGAACTTGGTGAGCATCGTTTTCTCCGTTTTAGTTTCAAATTTGTGGGGAATGATGTCATAAACTTTATTAATGAAGATCATACCATGTTGACAAATCAAAAGTTTATTAAAGTCTCTCATGACTCTACCTTACTTTTACTTGAAGCCTGAAGCTTGCAGCTATTATGGAGCCGTATTCAAAGCACACACTTTGAAAGCTCGTGTCCATGCGCTACTCGTTCAGATACTTTTCCGCCAGCTTCGACAATTCACCTGGGTCCTGGATCTGGTGCTTCTCATAGATCTTAGGATTCCAGACCTCCACTTTAGTGCCCGTTCCTACCAGAATAACATCTTTATCGATGCCGGCATTGGTGAGCATGTTCTTCGGAATTAACATACGGCCGTTGCTATCCAACTCCACCGTAATTACTCCCGACAAAAAGCTTCGCTGTAGTTTGCGATACTCTTCGTTGAACTCGTTGAGACCTGAAATTTTTGAGAAGACCTTTTTAAACTCCACCATGGGGTAAATAATAAGGCATTGCTCAAAGCCACGCCTGATCACAAGCTCCTGCACGGCACCTTCCGGTTCCGGCAATTGAGCTTTGATCCGCGCAGGCAGAACTAATCTGCCCTTCGCATCAAGCTTACATACATATTCACTGGTGAAGAAAGTCATTGACTGTAGTGGTTGTCTTTTTCTCCTAAGCAAACATAAGTAACTTTCAACCACTTTCAACCACTTTACCCCACTTTTTTGCATATTTCTTCAAAATCAGCCAAAAAAATTAGTAAAACCACCACTACCAGGTAATTCAGACTATAGTCTACATCGATTGTAATCGTTGAAAATAGGGCGGCTGCCCGTCTTGCCGGATACGTGTAGTATTAAAAAGGCCTTTTATGGAAAGTGGACGCCTTCTCCTTAATTTAGCGGCAAGCCGGCCACCGGGCTATCCATTACAAGTCCGGCTGCGCTCAAACCTGACGCACTTCGGGTTTTTCACTCCTATCCCTGCCGCGGGCTTGACTTTCAATAATGAGTTTAGGAAACAAAAAAGCTTCAGGCATTTTCACACCTGACGCTCTATTAACGATAAGATAACCATCTAATCAAGACCACCTTTTCGGGTAGCCTTTCGTTGCTCAGGCCACTTGCCCGGTTCACCTTTTTGATTTGCCGGTAACACACTCTTATCCCGCTGTGTCTTTTGTGGATCTTCACATGCCATATAAACTAAAATAGCAGCGAGCATTGCATTGTTTCGCACATCATCAAACACAATCTTATCGTACGTATCACGGTTGGTGTGCCATGTGTAGGTGCCATACGACCAGTTCAATGAACTCAATGAAAATCCTGGTGCGCCAACGGCAACAAACGATGCAAAGTCAGAACCACCGCCACCGGGTGTGCCCGGGAATTTTGTTTCAATACCTTTCTTAATGTCTTCAGGCACTTTTGCTAACCAACGAGTGATGTAATCATACGCATGTAAAAATCCCTGGCCTGAAATATTTACTATACGTCCTGTACCATTATCCTGATTGAATAAAGCTTGGAGATTATCTACGATCTCAGGATGATCTTCCACAAATGCTCTTGATCCATTCAATCCTTGTTCTTCACTTCCCCAATGGCCAACTAAGATCGTGCGCTTGGGATTTGGATATACTTTTTTCAGAATGCGCATCGCCTCCATCATCACCATCGTGCCAGTTGCATTGTCCGTAGCACCTGTGCCACCATCCCATGAATCGAAGTGAGCGGATAACATCACATAATCATTTGGTTTTTCACTTCCCTTAATTTCAGCAATGGTATTATAGGTTGGTACTATTCCGTTTTCTTTTGAATCGGCACGCAGACTAATCTTCGGTTTTTTTCCTGACTCGGTAAGACGATACAACAGTCCATAATCTTCCAGCGCAACATCAATGGTAGGAATCTTCTTCGTGTTTGCACCAAATATTTTGTTCACACCAAAACCTCTCGACCATAATGAGGTCACCACTCCCACTGCTCCGGCTTTCTCCAAAGCAGCGGGAAGTGTACGTGTGGTATATCCGGTTTTCTTAATACGTTCTGCCCAAGCATCCGTTTGAACGGTTCGAGCCTCTTTCATTTTTTCGAAAGATTCTTTAGTTCCAAATTCTTCCCAATTGTAGTCAGGTCTGCCCGTTGGTTGAGCCATTGAAATCATCACAAAATTTCCTTTTACGGCTGGTAACCAATTTTGAAAAGCTATTGAGTCTGCCAGATCGGGAATGATGATCACTTCAGCCGTTACGGTTTTTCCTCCCGTGCTGGGGCTCCATGCCAACTGAGTTCCTTCCAGTGATTTCACCCACGGAACGACCATATCAATATGAGTTATGCCTCGCTCCCATCCACGCCATTCGCCCCACTTTTCATTTCTTACGGGTATACCCCAATCGGTATATTTGGATATTGCCCATTCATGTGCCTGATTCATTTTTGGAGAGCCCACTAATCGTGGCCCAATCTGATCGACTAACTCATGGGCTAATTTTTCCAAGTGCGAATTTTCATTTGCCTCCTTCACGATACTTTCAATAATCGGATCCTTGGTTTGAGCACTTGTTATGGTCCCACAAAAGAGAAGCATAACAAAAATCAATTGACTAATTCTTTTCATAATCATCTGTTTGAATTATTCGTTGTTGTTAATAATTGAATTAGTCATTCTGCTTCATCGTTGCTAGGAAGCTGACCACATCTCTGATTTCCTTCTTCGAAAGTAAATATCGCATGGGTGGCATACTGGACATGCCATTCGTTCTTTTGGCAATGCTTTCAGTAGTGATCAGAGTATCGGGTCTATCCCCCACTTTCACCAACAACCCATTTGATTTTTCCTGCTGCAAAATCCCATTGATCTTTTTACCGCTGGTCAGTTCAAGAGACACCGTTCCAAAGCCTGGCGCGATGCGTGCATTTGGATCAATGAGCGATTCCAGAATTTGTTCGCGGGTAAGTCGTGATGCAACACCATTGAGTCTCGGTCCTGCAGTGCCTCCATAATCACCATAAGCATGACAGCGTATACATTGTTCGGCTTGGTTGCCATAAAAAATTCCCGCACCACGATTAGCATCGCCACCCAACAAACTTCCTGCATAACTTGCTTTAAGTGAATCCGGTGATTGCACTTTGCTGATTTCTTTATAGCGTGCAATTAATTGTGATGAGCGAGTACTATCGATGGCCTCTGCCAGTTCAAGATAAGTTTCACTAGGAAGCTTTCCACTTTCCATCCTGGTAAGTAATTGCTCAAAAAGTTTTTGTGAATTCTCAAGAGGTAAACTTCCGAGCGTAGTGATGGCGGCTTGTTTTTCCTCAACAGTCTTCGTATTAATCACATCGGTGAGCAACGTCAACATCAAGTCTATCGAGATGTTCATCTTGGGTAACAAATCCAAACCAACAACGCGAACACTCTTTTCTTTGTCTGAAAGTGCTTTGGTAATCGCATCACCGATTTGTTTGTCGTTAAGACTTGCTAACGATTTCAAACTTTCGGCTCTTACTTCAGGCTTAGGATCACTTTTCAACAAAGTAAATAACTGGGCTGAAGCTTTATCGATACTCAGTTTTCCAATGGCTCTCACGGAACTCAATCGTATTGATGACTCCTTGTTGGCACTCAGCTTCACAAGAAAATCAGCTACCTTACTCTTCACAACCTGTGGATCTCTTGTGATTGCTCCACGGAAACGACCATCAACACGATCCAACACAGACGGTTTAGCCCACGTGCTCAACGCGTCAATTGCTTCTGCTCGCATCGCTACCGGACTTCCTTCATGCTTTGCATAGTCAATCAGGTTCTGAATTGTTTTATCACTACCAAATCTGAGATTTGCACTGATGGCTCGTCTGATTAAGGCTTCATTAGTAAAACGATAATTAGTAAGCACATCTCCCAACGCTGGTAATGCGGCTTCAATAGAAAGATCATCATTGATGGCGCGTGCCGTTTCCGTTACAATATATTCATCTGAGTCTTTAAGGAATTCTACAATCTGGGGGTGCTTTAGTCTTCTCAATGCAACCACCGCTGCAATTCTAACAGAACGTGATGGGTCTTTCGAAAGTGCTACAATAGGTTCTGCTTTTCCAATTCGCGCCAACGCAAGACTTCCAGCATGGCGGATATAAATATCTTCATCATTATTCGATCTGAGTAATTCAATGATCGGATTGATTGCTGGTTCGTAAGCAATTCTTCCCAATGCTTCGGCAGCAAAGAATCGTGCGCGGCTAAAATCATCTTTCAGTAAAGGCGACAATGCTTGTCCTGCTTCCTTGTATCGAACATCACCAATCCACTTAGCAGCTTGTGCACGAATTTCAGGATCAGCATCCTTTAATAATGGCACCAATATCTGAGCGTTTTTCAAATCCATTCGCGCAAACTGACTCACACCCCAAATGGAATTTACTCTGGCTAATTGATTCCCAGTTTGCAAAATATTCTGTTTGAATACTTCCAACCCTTTATCTCCACGGTTAGCCAATTCAAGTTGTGACTTTTGTCGAATGCGCATGTCTGCGTGCTTTAACAACTCACTTAGCTTATCTTCCTTGTATTTTTTAAAATCATCTGCCAATAAAATTTTTATTTGTTTGCGTTCTTCACTCATGGCACCGGCAACATCCAGTTTCCAAATGCGTCCATAGTCTTTTGTTCCCCAACCGTCAATCCAGTCTGAAAGATACATAGCACCGTCTGGTCCAAAGTCAATACCTGTAGCCAGTACGCCTCTCAAGATCACTTTCGATTCGCCCATTTCAAAGGTTGCTCCTTTTGGAATCAACTTGAACGAATAAATACCTGATCGTGATGGATTGCCGGTAAACTCGCCCACAAAAAACGTATTCCTCCATTCGGGACTCAATGCACTGCCCGGGTTGTAAAGAAAACCTGTGGGGCCATTTACAAAATTCTTAATTGGAGGTAAAAAATAAGCAGCCTGTCCATCAAAATGGGGCACGTACATTTTTTCATCCATCCACACTTTGTAGATATTGTTTTCTGGATCAAGATATTTTCCAAACTGCCAGTTGGTTCTCCAGCCTGTGTCTGATCCATCAACAATATAAACGATTCGCTCGCTCTCACCGGGATGGTCACCATCGTTATCTTCACTGATCAGGTTTCCATATTCATCAAAAGCAAATTCGTGTGTGTTACGATTACCATAAGCGAAGACTTCAAAGTCGCTGCCGTCAGCATTTGATCTGACAATAACACCACTGTTAGGATGCTCCCATTTTTTTCCATTGGGGCTTGTTCCGCTAAAGCCGATATCACCAATCTGCCAATAAATTTTTCCTTCAGGACCTACTTCAATACCCGACATACCATGACCACTAAAACCAACATGAATTCCATAGCCATGTGAAATAGAAGTTTTCTCATCCATCAAACCATCGCCATTTTTATCATTCAACCTCCACATGTCCGGACCAATGTTTACAAAGAGATCATCTCCATGTTTCATTATGCCACCCATGGCATCGGTTACCTCATCATTAAAATCTTCGATCACTAATTGCGCCATGTCAGCAACGCCATCTCCGGAAGTATCTTCCAGACGATATACATGCTCCTTCTCCACGGTCATATCTTTCCAATCGTGAGAACCATCACCATTTAAATCAGCCAGCCATTCATTCTTCTTGCTATTTTCCGGTGACAATACTCTCCTGAGGAAAGCCCTTTTCTCCTCGATGTTTTTTAATTGGATAGATTCAATCTCCCAATCCTGATGACCACGAATATCAAACTCGGAATGTTTCTGGCGATTCGTGCGCGTGTAATACAACTTTCCATAATCATCTACATCAATAGCCACCGGGTCAGCAACTAAAGAATCCACTCCCCAAATGCTCAGAGTAAAACCCTCCGCAAGTTGCGGAGTTACTGTGGCTTCAATAGCTTTTGCCATCTGTGCCGATTGTTGTGGCTCAATGCTCTTAATTTTCTTATCCACAACTTCTTTCTCCTGTTGACAGCCAACAAATAATAATGTAGTGAAGATGGCTGAGATCCAATATGTGTGTTTGACATTCATCATAACGATTTTGATTGTTTTTATAGTTGACTTAAAATTTCTTGAGTGTGTTCTCCAAAATGGGGTGGTGGAAGCAGGTCCGTTGCCGGTTGCCAGTTGCCGGTCATTTTGGGTATAAATGTTCTTACGCTTGTTAGATTATCACGTTCAATCAAAAGCTCTTTCGCTTCTTTCATTTCGAATACTTCCTTCATGTTTTGAATAATGCCTGCCGGGATTTTATGGGCATTAGTTTTAGTCATTAATTCTTCAGAATCAAACTGGTGAATCTCTTGAGATAATATAGTGGTTAGTTCGTCTCGATGAATAACTCTTGTGTGATTACTCATGAACTTATCGCTCTTACTCAAAGTCTCTAAGTTCAACACGCTCATCAAATCATAAAACTGTCGATCGCTTCCTACTGCTAAGAGAATTCGCTTTCCATCTTTTGTGAGAAATGATTCTCCGTAAGGCGCAATGTTTGGATGGGCCGATCCTTGACGGGTGGGAAGTTTTTTTGCAACAAGCCAATTGGTTGCCTGATTTGTTAATGAAGAAATGGCAGCCTGAATTAATGATACTTCTACTAAACTTCCCTCCCCAGTGCGATCACGTTTTAGCAATGCCAACAACAATCCTTCCTTTAAATGATGGGCAGCTAAAATATCAATCAACGCTACCGGCATCTTTACAGGCTCTCCATTTTTCTCTCCATTCAAATCAATGAAGCCACTCTCTGCTTGTATCACAGCATCGTAACCTACGCGATCATTGTCGGAACCATAGCCAGTGATTTGTCCATAGATTAGTTGTTCGTTGTTCGTTCTTAGTTGTTGGTAAGATACCCCTAGCTTCTCTGAATCACCCGGCTTATAGCTAGCTATGACGATATCACTCTTTGCGGCTAGTTTATGTACGATCAATTTTCCTTCCGAAGAACTCAAGTCAACGGCAACGGATTTCTTTCCCCAATTGATGGAACAGAAATAGGCGGAGCGATCATCGGTTTGCTCATCAAGTCCCTTCCAGGTGCGGGTGACATCACCACCGGTTTTGAGATTTTCGACTTTGATTACTTGCGCCCCCAATTCGGCAAAAAACTGGCCTACACCTGGCCCTGCCAACACAGAAGCTAATTCAAGTACTTTTAAGCCTTTTAGCATAACATTTTTTAGACCCTTTACTGATTTTGCCCTATCTGCTTAACGGTTTGTTAATAAGCAAAAACGGACAACGAAATTAGAATGATTTATCGCATTTTTGCTTTTTCAACCTAACATAAACAGCTCCAAATGAGGATTTCTCTGATAATTATACTGGCGGTTTTTGTTGTCTCGTGCAGTACTAAAGAAGTTGAATTTAAAACAGGCCTCTGGAGGGGTGTTGTTGAAATGCAGGGACACCAATTGCCTTTTGGTTTTGAAGTTCAAAATGTCAATGATCAATATCGCATTACGGTAATGAATGCAGAGGAAAGATTAAATCTGGATGAAATTTCCATAACTGGTGATTCTGTTCGCATTGTCATGCACATATTTGATTGTGAGCTAAGAGCTAAAATAGCCGATGGCCGTTTAACCGGATACTTCATTAAGAATTACGATCCGAGTAATAAACTTCCTTTCAGTGCCAAGTATGGTAGTGACTTTCGCTTTGCAAAAGATGCCGAAACTGAGTTAGACTTTTCAGGAAAATATTCATTGGAGTTTCAGTCAGCAACAGAAAAATATGTTGCCGTAGGGATCTTTAAACAATCCTATAGTAAAGTGACCGGAACATTTCTCACTCCCACGGGAGACTACCGATACCTTGAAGGAGATGTAATCGATAATGAGTTATTCCTAAGCACCTTTGATGGCAATCATGCTTTTGTGTTCACCGCACATTTTGAAGGTGACTCGATCAAAGGAAATTTCTATTCAGGAAAAACAAGCCTTGAGTCTTGGAAAGGTATCCGCAATGAAAATGCTTCGCTGCCAGATTTAGAATCATTAACATTTTTAAAACCGGGTTTTGAAACACTCGATTTTACCTTTCCAGATTTGAATGGAAATAAAGTCAGCAATGATGATGAACGCTTCAAAGACAAAGTAGTAATTCTGCAAATCTTTGGAACGTGGTGCCCAAACTGTATGGACGAAACAAAATTCTTGACGCAATGGTATGAACAGAATAAAGATCGAGGTGTAGAAATCCTTGGCCTAGCTTATGAACGTAAAGATGATTTTGAGTATGCAAGCAGCCGCGTGAAAAAAATGAAAGAAAGACTGAATGTGGGATATGATTTTGTCATTGCCGGAACGTATGACAAAGCAAAAGCCGCAGAAACCCTCCCTGCTTTAAATAAAGTGTTTGCTTTCCCCACCACGATTTTTATTGGTAAAGATGGGAAGGTAAAACACATTCATACCGGATTTTCAGGCCCTGGAACAGGAATCTATTTTGATCAATTCAAAGAGCAATTTAATCAGATTGTGAATGAACTTTTAGCCAACGATTTGGCTTTAAGAAAATAGCTTCAGGCTATATGGGCAAAAGAGTAGTAGTCGGTTTATCAGGTGGAGTGGACTCCAGTGTAACAGCATACCTGCTGAAAGAGCAAGGATATGATGTGATTGGTATGTTCATGAAAAACTGGCATGACGACTCCGTGACGATCAGCAACGAATGCCCCTGGCTAGATGATAGCAATGACGCGATGATTGTCGCCCAGCAATTAGGCATTCCCTTTCAAGCTATCGACTTAAGTAAAGAATACAAGGATCGTATTGTTGATTACATGTTTGCCGAGTATCAACGCGGCAGAACTCCTAATCCGGATGTGTTGTGCAATCGCGAAATCAAATTTGATGTTTTCTTAGATGCTGCGATGAAACTCGGTGCCAACTATGTTGCCACCGGTCATTATTGTCGCAAGGGAGAAATTGAAAAAGACGGAAAAATTATTTATCAATTACTTGCCGGTAAAGATCCTAATAAAGATCAAAGCTACTTTCTTTGTCAGCTTACTCAGGCACAATTATCTAAGGCATTATTTCCCATTGGAGAATTGCTTAAACCCGAAGTACGAGCAATCGCAAAACAAGCAGGACTTGCTACTGCAGAGAAAAAAGATTCACAAGGATTATGCTTTATTGGAAAAGTACATCTTCCTGAATTTTTACAACAAAGACTAGCCTCTAAAAAAGGAAAAGTGATTGAAATCGGTGCAGATTCATCTGCATTTAAAAATGGATTTGAATCTGATGATTTAATTAACATCACGAAACCTTATGAATTATATCCTCAATTAGGCGAAGTGGTGGGCGAACATAATGGTGCGCACTTCTATACTATTGGTCAGCGCAGAGGATTAAATATCGGTGGTTTTGAAAAACCATTGTTTGTGATTGGCACGGATACTGACAAGAATGTTATTTATACGGGCATGGGAGATAATCACCCAGGACTTTATCGTAAAGGACTTTTCATTTCTACCTCCGATGAGCATTGGATTCGGGAAGATTTGAAGTTGGGCGTAGGCGAGCAAAAAGATTATCTTGCTCGTATACGTTATCGTCAAAAACTGGAATCGTGTACGTTATTTAAGAGAGAAGAAGGTGTTTACATTATCTTTGCCAGACCACAACGGGGAGTAACACCAGGTCAGTTTGCTTCGTGGTATGAAGGAGTAGAACTCATTGGATCGGGAGTTATAAATTAGGCTTCGAGCTATTAGCCTCCAGCCGTGAGCTGTTTAGTCTATTGTTCCTTAAAACCAGAAACTCCACCAGAAACAATGAACTTCATCGCTTCAGGACCAGAAATATTCAATGGTTTAATGCTCGTCTTTGGTACTAAAAAGTGATTTCCTGAAAACGCATAAGAGTGTGGAAAATACACGGCAACCATTTCACCTAATCCCAAATCAGAAAGATCTTCTTGCGTAACGAAGCCAATTTGATGAAGACCATTTTCTTTATTGATAGTGACTAATACCGGCTTACTGAATTTTCTTTTATCTCCCACAAAAGCTCCAATTAAATCCTTGATGGAAGAATAAATCAATTTGATCAACGGGATTTTATTCATCACGTGATCAAACCAATCGGTTGCCGTACGCACAGCAAAGTTTGAAGTAAGATATCCGAAAATTGTGATCGCTCCGAAGATGATTACAAAACCTAACCCTGGGTACGGAAGATTAAGCAGTCCATCTAACCACGAAAAGGAGAGAAAAACAAAATACCCGGTGGCAACGAACGGCACAATAAACAACATGCCACTAAAAAAATACCGGGCAATAGTCCTTAAACAAGTTTTCATATAGCTGTAAAATTAAAAAGGCTTCCGATTAGTTCGGAAGCCTCTTCATTATCTTTTCATCAAGCCTTAAAGAGAGAATCCTAAGAAACTTAAGAATCCGAGTGACATTAATCCTACTAAAATGAATGTAATTCCTAATCCGCGAAGCGGAGCAGGCACATTGGAATATTTCATTTTTTCACGTACACCAGCCAGGGCTACAATGGCAAGCATCCAGCCAATGCCAGAGCCAACTCCGAATACGGTGGCTTCCGCCAGGTTATAAGGACGTCCTACCATAAACAAAGCAGCACCTAATACAGAACAGTTTACTGCAATGAGTGGAAGGAAGATACCGAGCGTACCATACAATGCTGGTGAAAATTTCTCGACTACCATTTCAGTCAGCTGCACAATGGCAGCGATAACAGAAATGAACACGATAAATTGAAGGAAGTTCAAATCAACTGAAGCAAAATCATCACCTAACCAAGCCAGTGAACCTGCAGTCAAAACATAATTTTGTATAAGCCAATTTATGGGTACGGTTACACCCAAAACAAATACTACTGCAATACCTAATCCGAAGGCAGTCTTCACCTTTTTTGAAATAGCAAGGAAAGAACACATGCCTAAGAAGTAGGCGAAGATCATGTTGTCAATAAAAATTGACCGAACACCAATATTGATAAGATTCTCCATAGTCCTTCTAAAGATTAATGAGTTTCACGATAACCGTTAATCGAACGCTGCACCCAGATGATGATACCTAATAATATACAAGCTCCTGCAGGAAGCAAAAGCAGTCCGTTACCTTGGTATTTAATTCCCATGGACTCGAACACATGCCATTCGAAAGGGAAACCCTTAAACAATGTTCCTGAGCCAAATAATTCGCGCACTACAGCTAATATAATCAAAATGATTCCGTATCCCAATCCATTTCCAATACCATCCAGGAATGAAGGCCATGGTTTATTAGCCATCGCATACGCTTCAAGACGGCCCATGACTATACAATTGGTGATGATCAACCCTACATAAACTGACATAAGCTTTGCCATGTCATACACATAGGCTTTAAGCAATTGATCAACAAGGATTACCCACACGGATACGATTGCCAACTGAACGATGATACGAATACGCGAAGGGATACCATTGCGCATTAATGAAATAAATACGTTTGAAAAGGCAGTCACGAAAGTGAGACCCAATGTCATTACTATGGCCGGCTTAATCTGAGAAGTAATGGCTAATGCAGAGCAAACTCCCAAAATCTGAACCGTAATTGGGTTGTCAATATCCAGCGGATTTGAAATAAGCTTTTTGTTTTTCTTGGAGAAAAGAGGTTCTGATTTCTTTTCAACTTTTTCAATTTCTACGGTTTCTGTACTCATAATTAAATTAATTGAGTGCTGATGTTTTCTTCTTCAGATACTTGGCATAACAACCGAAATAATCTTTCATCATGTTATTAATCCCTTTGGCTGTAAGCGTTGCCCCCGACATGCCATCTACTTTATGATAATCGTCTGAATAATTTTTTCCCTCTCCTTTCATCATTACAATGGACACGAGGTTATCATTTTCAAATACTTTCTTTCCTCTATAACGAACCTGTATTTCTTCTGATTCAATACGTGCCCCAAGACCAGGTGTTTCCCCGGCATGCGCAAACTTAACACCACGAACGGTATTGAAATCAGACCCAAGAGCTACAAAACCCCAAACATTGTTCCAAAGTCCATATCCAAACAGGGGCAAAACCACTGCTTCCACTTTGCTGGAATCCGATTCATTAACGAATTCGTAAACTGGTAGTAAGCGATCTTCTGGTTTTTTCTTATACTCAGAAGCCACAGCCACTTTAGAGGGCTCTATGTTGGGAACTTCGTTACCATTGTAGTCAATAACAAAGCCCCTGATTCTCTTGGCATACAATAGCTCCACGTTGGCGCCTTCCTCAAGGGTGGTAACCGTAGCAAGAATATTTCCCTTTTGCTCCAAGGCAATATTAACATCCTGTTTGTCTTTGAGACTAATGGAAGCAAAGGCTAGGACAGCACCGCAAAATATGGTGAGGCCTGCAGAATATAAGATGATGTAAAGATTAGACTGTCGCACGTTGTAATCTCCTTTTTTTGTTTGCACTAACTACGAAATAATCAATCAGCGGAGCGAATACGTTCATTAACAATATCGCCAGCATGATACCTTCCGGGTAAGCCGGATTGAAAACTCTGATCAACACGGTGAAAAGACCGATCAAAAATCCATATACCCACTTTCCTGTTTCTGTTTGAGATGCTGTTACCGGATCAGTTGCCATAAACACAGCTCCGAAAGCCAAACCTCCGATGACTAAATGATAATGCGCTGGCATCTGTGTAAAGGCGTTTCCTCCAACCAGATTGAGGAATAAGCCCATGACATAAGCACCGCCAAAAACACTTACAATAATTTTCCAACTTCCTGCTCCGGTAGCAATCAAAATGAGGGCACCGATTAGACACATTAGTGTTGAAGTTTCGCCTATGGAGCCTGGTCTTATTCCCATGAAAAGATTTGAAAGTGTAAATACACCTTCATTCCATCCGGCTCCAAACGAATTAAATGATTGAACAACGTTAACACCTGTAGTTGCGGCATCGGCTGCCAGCGATAAAGGAGTTGCGCCCGAATATCCGGCTACGGCTTGTCCATCTCCGATAAAAGTCCAAACGTCACCTGACAAATCAGAAGGATATGCAAAGTACAGAAAAGCACGAGCTGTAAGAGCCACGTTCACCACGTTCATACCGGTTCCTCCAAATGCTTCTTTACCGATGATCACGGCAAAAGCAGTAGCCACAGCCACTTGCCAAAGTGGAACATCGGGTGGCATGACTAATGGAATGAGCATACCCGTTACCAGGAATCCCTCATTGACAGGGTGCTTGCGAAGTGTAGAGAAAATGAATTCTATTCCTAAACCAACTCCATAAGAAATAATAATGATTGGAACTACCTGCAAAGCGCCCACCCAAAGTTTATCTCCCAATGTTGCTCCAGCCTGGCCAATTGCTAAAAAATGCTGATGGCCTACATTCCAGATACCAAATAAAAGGCATGGCACCATCCCAATGATTACTGTCATCATCAACCGCTTCAAATCAATGGCATCACGAATCTGAGATCCCTTAACATCATTAGTGGTGTTGGGAGCAAACATGAAGGTATCTAATGCTTCATAGGCATAATAATACTTCTCCCATTTTTGACCCCTCTCAAAATTGTGCTTTACCTTATCAAGCTGATTTCTCAAAAAATTCATCTGAACCGAATTAACTGTTTTGAACTAAATCAAGTCCCTCTCTCAATATCTCCTGCACCTTGTGTTTGGATACATCCACAAACTCACACAATGCAAGATCTTCTTCAATGACTTCATAAATACCTAACGCCTCCATCTCATCAATGTCTTCCGCCAGAATGCTCTTTAATAAATGGGTAGGCAAAATATCCATCGGTGTTACCTGCTCAAATATTCCAGTTTGCACAAATGCTCTTGGCTCACCATGAGTATTCGTATCAACTACGCGTTCTTTGTTAGGAGATAAGAATGAGAATAACCCAATAGAGCGGTGGAAGCTTAGCTTTCTAGCACCTGGGGTAATCCAGCCTACAAATTCATAATAATCACCTTCTGGTATAACCGATACTTGCTGATCGAAGAAACCCAAATGGCCATCTTTACCAATGGCAGTTCCTGTTAATGGATTACCAGAAATAACACGGACGTGATCATTGTTCAGATTATTCTCTAAAAACTTCTTAACAGAAGCTCCGGTATAGGTCTTATAGTATTGTGGGTTTTTCACTTCCGATCCGGCAATGGCAACCAACTTGGAAGCATCGTATATTCCCTGAGAGAAAAGTTTTCCTATTTGAATCACGCCCAGCGGAGTGATTGTCCAAACAACATCTCCTTTATTAATAGGATCAATATGATGAATCTGCACGCCCACACATCCTGCAGGATGCTGACCTGAAAATTTATTTACTTCAACTCCTTTTACCTGAGAGAACACCGTAGATACCTCACTGGTTGAATGCGTGTTTACATGAACAGCACCTGAAGTCAGTTTTTTCAAAACATCAACACCCACCTGAAAGGCTTGATCCTGACCTTTGAACAAAACGTTATAGTCCGGAGCCAATGGATGTGTATCAAAGGCAGATATATGGATAGCTTTGGGCGTAGTGGTTGGATCTGCAACCACCCCATATGGGCGCTGCACAATCGAGGGCCAAATACCCGATTTCAGAATCTGATTTTTAATTTCCTGAACGGGAAGATTAGCGATGTCAGAAACTGAAAACTTGGGGAATAACTCGAACTCCACTTTTTTATCAGCGAGAATCTTGATCTCCAAAAGTTTTCTCTTTTCACCACGCTTAACTTCAACAATCTCACCGCTAACCGGAGAAGTGAAAAGAATATTCTCATGCTTCTTATCGTGAAAAAGAGCTGTTCCTGCCTTCACCGAATCACCTTCTTTGATAACGACCTTAGGCAAGTAGATGCCATGAAAGTCAGCCGGTTTGATCACAAAAGTTTCAGGCTGTTCGGGTTCTACCACTTTGGGGGCTGCTTTTCCTGCCAAATTGATGGTGAAACCTTTCTTAAGTTTGATGAATTTGCCCATGAGTGGAATGGCAATTAATTTGGTTTAGAACGCGGCAAAATTAGTAATTAAATTCTACCTACAAACACAAGAATCACTCTAAGCAGAGGATTTTCTAAATGTCTAAGATTAACGTTTAAGGGCGGGTATCATCTTAGTCAAAGAAAGCCTGATTACTTCGTCCACTTGCTCATCAATAGTAATATGGGTGGTATCGATTGAGATCGCGGCATCGGCCTTTACCAAAGGGCTTTCCTTACGGGAACTGTCAATCTGATCACGTTTAGTCAGGTTATCAACGATTTCGTCAATGTCCACCAGGTCGTTCCTTTCTAATAATTCCTTTTGCCTGCGAAAAGCCCTAACCAACATATCGGCAGTTAGAAAAATCTTTAAATCAGCCTCCGGAAAAACGACTGTGCCAATATCACGGCCATCCATCACGATACCTCTCTCCTTGCCCAGTTTGCGTTGTTGCTTTACCATCGCCAATCTCACTTCCCGCATGGCGCTTACCAGGCTAACGTGTTCGGATATCCTCATCTTGCGGATAGCCGACTCTATATTAATACCATTTAAAAAGGTTTCGGAGGCCCCCTTTGAGTTGATTACAAACGTGATGTGAATTTCACTCAATGCTTTTTCAATTTCTTTGGGATTGGTGAGACTTACGTGATGATCCAGAAAATATAATGTTACGGTGCGATACATCGCACCCGAATCAATATAACGATAATTCAATTCTTTAGCCACTTCCCTAGCGGTTGTACTCTTGCCACATGCTGAATAACCATCGATAGCAATTATGATCTTCTTCATCTCAGCAATCTTTCATGGGACAAGGTATTGGCTTATCCGGATTAAGCTTTTTGTATTTAGGCTTATAGGAGGCTTGTTGCCCTGATGCACAAGACATCATACAAATGACAATCAGAAGTGAAATAACTTTAAATTTCAACATGCTTAAAAAAGTTAGCCAAATGTATTCTATACATAGCAACGTCCCAAAGCTCTTTCGATAAATTAACTATTCGTTGAACTCTGGTAACTCATTTTAAAGCCAATTTTCTGGCCTGCTCCTAATTCCTGGGTTTTTTCATTTTTTTGATAGACTGTAATAAACCGAACATCCGGAAACGGAGGCGCCATCAGATCATTTTCAATGGCAATTTTTAAGGCCTGTTTAACGATGTTGTTTAAATCTACTTCCGATATCGCTGTCTGAGATGTGGCGTCGTATAAAAATCCCAGCTGCCCTTCACCCTCCAGCAAAAAACGATTTTCATGATTGATCAGGATTCGCGCTAATAAATACCCAGGGTCATTCATGCGATTATACTTGATAGAATCCGACATGAAATTATAAATCATGATCTGACCGAAATACCGGTTGATCTCCTTTCCCTTGATGTAATCGGATTGCATCAAAGGATGATCTTCCGAAAATGTGACCACATTGGTATGAAGCACAAACACCAAAAGATCGCCCGCCAGCTTCACCTGAAATTCATTTTCATTCACAAGCTTAAAATCAACAGTAACATCTTCATCACCAGGTTTTACCCTTTTCTTTAACTCGGTAACGATGCGCTTTGACTCTTTTGCCAGAAGATCAAATGATGTGAGTAAATTCTTATAGGTTACCTGTTTGGCCGATGATTTACTTTCAAGCATGAATTGGATTTGATCAAGTGGATCTTGTTGGTCAGTCATAAGAAATGATTAGTTTAGTAAGGTGAAAAAATAAATTAGCTATGGAAACAAATGAAGAAGGAAAAGCAGAAAAGTTTTTCAAGGAATTCGGCAAAAAAATGGATCAGTTTCTGGTCGAAGTAAAAGATGCAGGAACCCGTGCCGAAGCAGACCTGCAACTTAAATATGAAGAATTAAAAGCAGCTGCCGAAAAACTTAAAAAGGAAGCTGAAAATAAAGAGCGTTGGAAAGAAGTAGAAATCAGTCTTAAGAAAGCTGGATCTGAATTAGAGAACGCATTCAAATCGGCTTTTAAGAAAAAAGAAAATAGTTGATACTTGGATACTAGGTTCGTGATTGCCGATCTCAGGTATGGAATAATCAAGCATCCGGTATCCAGTAACTACTAAATTTTCACAGTCTTCCACTTTCCTCTACGGAAAATAATGATCCCGGCAATCGCCATAAATGTTTCCGCCAATACAATGGCGATGAATACTCCTTTTGGTCCCCAATTCAGGAGATTAACTGCCATATAGGCAAACGGTATTTGAAATATCCAGAAGCCAAATATGTTAAGAATGGTCGGTGTATAAGTGTCTCCTGCTCCGTTCAAACCCTGTACCACCACCATTCCATAGCCATAGAAAATGTATCCAAGACTTACATAGCGAAGTGCCTGCACACCATATTTCATTACGTCAGGCTGATTGGTAAATAACCCAATAATTTGCGGGGCAATAGTTAGAAATAAGATCATGACAAAAGCCATAACGAATGCATTGATATAAGCAGCTCTCCATACCGATGTTTCTGCCCGATCAGGTCGCAACGCCCCAAGATTTTGCCCAACCAGCGTAGCACCTGCATTGGCCAGCCCCCACGATGGCAAGAGCGTGAAAATAAAAACGCGTATCGCAATCGTGTAACCTGCCACCGCATCCTCACCAAAAAATGACATCAGCTTCATCAGAAATATCCAACTGGCAGAACCAATGATAAACTGAAGGATGCTGCCACCGGACACTTTAATTACATTGAATATAATCGATGATTTGATGGCAAGATTATTCCATCCTATTTTGATAATGCTGCGACCATTCAATAAAAAATACAATTGAAATAATACGCCTGTACCTCTTCCAATATTGGTAGCAATGGCTGCACCTTCAACACCCATAGCTGGTATTGGCCCCCAACCAAAAATGAATATGGGATCTAAAATGATATTGAGAATGTTTGCCAGCATCAACGCCTTCATCGCTATGGCTGCATTGCCAGCGCCTCTAAAAATGGCGTTGATCAGAAAAAGGAATGTAACGGTATAATTGCCTGTAAACATCCAGAAAGCATAAGAAGAACTGGAGGAGATCACATCGTGCGATGCGCCCATGAGCAGAAGGATGTCTTTATAAAAGAACATACCAATCATACTGATGATAAAGGACACTCCAAACCCCAGGTATAAGGCTTGCACTGCCGCAGAGCTAGCTCCTACTTTATCGTGTTCTCCAACTCTGCGCGCAACGATGGCGGTGGCGCCCATACCCAGGCCCATCGCGAGTGAATACAAAATACTAAGAACAGATTCCGTATATCCAACGGCTGCTACGGCATTGCTGTCGTTGAGCATACTAACAAAAAATATATCAACAACGGCAAAGATGGATTCCATGCCCATCTCCACAATCATTGGAATGGCTAAAAGAAATATAGCTTTGTTAATGCTGACTTCCGTGAAGTCCTCTTCAGAGCCCCGGAGTGCTTCCTTGAATAAACAAAATAGTGAAGCGGTTTTTGTAAAAGCTGCTTTCATGCTAAAAAGAAAAATTAAATTAATGAATTAAACTGGCAGGTGCCGCAGGTAAAAGACACTTTGTTGCGTAACCAAAAATTCAACCGAATCCTTCAAAAAGAGGAAGTCTGCACGGCTGAATTAGAATACCAGAATCATAGTTCGTTGTAATTTCAGTGACTAAATATCACGGAAAAATGGGAATAAAGTTGCAGGACCTTCACATATTTATTTCAAATTTCTGACCGACAATTGATTCAAGGCTGATTTTTTAAATGCCCGGCCAAAAGGAAGTTCCTTTCCATTTAGTTCAATTCCATCATTGGATATCGTCCTCACCCAATTAATATTAATTATAAAGGAGCGATGAATGCGCACAAAAGGCGGATAAGGAAGTTTCTCTTCAAGAGTCGAAATATTCTCACGCGTAATCAGTATCATTTCTTTGGTATGAACCTTCACATAATCATCCAAACTTTCTATATAGAGTATTTCTGCTTCACCTACTTTATGGATTTTACGATCTGCTTTAATGTGAACAAATCGCTGTTCTTCATGCGTAACCGATGTAACTGACTTTTCCTTTCCCGCTTCAAGATCAAAAAACTTGTTCACCGACTTTAACAAACGCTCAAATGAAATCGGTTTTAACAAATAGTCAACCACGTTTAGATCAAAGGCCTCCGGTGCATAGTGACGAAATGCCGTGGTGAGAATAATCGCAGGCGGATTCTTAAGTGTGCTTGCAAATTGAAATCCTGTCATCTCTGGCATTTGAATATCGAGGAAGATTAGATCGACAGATCTTGTGCGCAACAGGTTGGCGGCTTCAATCGCATTGCCACACTCACCCACTAGCTCAAGGCCTTCAATTTTAGAAGCATGAGAAGCAATAAGTTTGCGTGCCAAAGGTTCATCATCAACAATGAGGTATTTGAATTTCATTTCTTGTGATTCAAAATCAAGTTAACAGAAAATTCATTCGATTTTGTGTTCTCAACGTTCAATTGATATCCATCTTTATAAAGGTGATGCAATTGGCTTCGCAGATTTTCAAGGCCAATTCCATTACCTGGTTTGGTATTACTTGCGCTATTGCTGATTGAAATGCATAAGCTCCCTTCTTTCTCCTCAACAATAAAATTGATCCACGCCTTTCCAGCGATGGGCATTACGCCATGTTTAAATGCATTTTCAATTAACGTAATCAGAATCATAGGACCAATTTCATACGTATTCAAATCACCGGAGAATTTTGTTGTTATGTTAACCCGGTCTTCATAACGCAATAATTCCAATGCGATGTAATTTTCAACTTGTTTCAATTCCTTTTCGAGCGGAACAAATACAGATTTGCTGGAGTGCATCACGTAATCAAGCATTTCACTCAACTGGAGAATGGCTTGTGGTGCTTTGTCTGATTTTTCTGTAGTGAGGTAATAAAGATTATTTAAGGTGTTAAATAGAAAATGGGGATTCAATTGAATCTTTAAAAACTTTAATTCAGCCTCCACTTTATCACGCATCAACTTTTCATATTCTTCTTTTGACCTTCGCCAGTGCAACAGCATCTTTATGGCTACTCCTAAAAATACAACCATTAACAAAGAAGCAAGCAGGAAAAAAATATCAATCGAAGCGGGACTCATGTCTTTTATCCGCACTTCGGCCATCACAATAAACGTGAGCATAGCAATCATCATCTCCATGAACAGTGAGCCCAGTAGGGTGTAAATAAAATACAGAATAAAAAAACCATATCGATCACGCATCAGATATTTGGGTACCAGGTAATAATTCAAAAAGTATGTGGTACTGATCGTTACAGGCATTAATAATCCAACAAAGAATAGAGTCTGAAAGTAGTTGCTGTTCTTACGACCGAAGAAGACAACATAGAACGTGAGAATAAGAAGCCAAAATAGAATATGGATCACCCAACGCTGGCGGGTAAAGAAATAATCCAATAACGAATCAAGGCGCTTCATAGAGTTGCATAATTAGCAAAATCTACCGATTTCAACCCTGAAAATACTTTAAAGAAATACTTATGACTCCCATTCGACAATTTTAATCACGCTTTCGCCATAAGCCACGTTTAGTGCAACGTTTCCAACAGTACTGTATTCATTAGTCAACAAAACAATTATCCCATTAAATTTCTTACTAAGCTTGTCTAAATAAATTTAAAAACTAAACTTTAAACCTATGCTAACCAGATTCTTTGAACTACACATTGAGGGAGGATCCGTCTTTATGTATCCACTCCTAGTACTGCTGATCGTGAATATCGGTCTTATAATTTATGTGTTAATTGCGCGAAGCCAAAAGAAACTGGTCCATTCAAAATGGCTGGTCACTATCAAGCAAATTGGAGGATTGGCCGCTGCTTATGGGGCTTTTGGAACTGTCGTTGGCTTAATTCAAGCCTTTAATGCACTTGAGAATTCACCGGAAATTATCCCATTTCCAGTAATTTGTGGTGGGCTAAAAGTAGCCGCGTTAAATGTAGTCTATGGTCTGGCGATACTTTGTATCTCGCAATTAGCTTACATTATTTTGAAATTGTCTGATAGTGCCCATTCCTCTCAACAATGATAGCATTATTGGTAGTTAATCTGGCTATCCTTGCCTTTGTATTTCGATTACTTGGGAAATTTTCAAAAGTAAATGATTATTTAATGCTAATGCAATTGGGCATATTCGAAGCAGCGTGGGCTGGGTTTTTATTTATGTTCTGCCTGATTCACCTCTTTAATATCATGGAGGTCATGGGGGATGGAAAAACATTACTCGTAGTCGCGGGAAAAGAGAGGATGGTTCAAGTTTTCATTTTGCTAGGATTCGGGATTATTCATTTGTCATTCTTTACTTTCATTACCGGCAAGCTTCTTCATAAACGCCTTGTTTAGGGTGAGCTTTGCAAACTGGCATTTAAAACGAATAGGAGATCATTTTTTCCTGTTTCTTTTAGCTTAAAGCAAGAGCCACTAAGAGTACTTTTTCAACAAAATTAAGCAGCCGTTGCCACGTAAGCACCCGCTAAACTACACCTTGCCAGGTAACAATTCGGTTAATCTATTCACTGGATGGGTTGGTATTTTTTCGAGTGTTGCTCGTAGCCATTCAAAGGGATTGACGCCATTGATTTTGCAAGTGCCCAGGAAGGAGTATAACAT
>CANIVF010000036.1 GCA_947470895.1 Bacteroidota bacterium | reverse complement strand
TTTGGGTTTTACCACTTGATTTCCAAATCTCAATTAATGAAAACATTAACTGCTCCAAGGTCTTGTCTGATGATTCCATAGTCTGATCTTTTTCTCAAAACTATAGCCGTGCTGGAATCATTGAAAGATGTACTTTAGCGGATCCTTACCGCTGACCAGTCAGGTGTCAATTTTTTTTTTCGATCAACATGTGTGTGTTGCAGGGATCACATCCCGGCAGATGTATCTGGGGAGGAAGAAGGTTTGTCCATGTTATCCCTGGAGGGTGAGTGATGAACAATGATTTTAATGACCGCCTGGGCGAGTTCTCTCAATTCGCATTCTGTTTGGAAACCGGAGAAGTACGAATAACTTTTATACACATTTTTTCGGGCGATCTTTTCTAAGATAAGAATCAGCGAATGATCAGCAATTGTGATTTCAGATACTCCAACGTGGATTCGATCATGTGCGTGTTATTACTTTTCAATGCCCGGTGAATCACACTGGTGGATTCAAACTGGCTGTTCTCCCGAATATTATCAATCGCCTTGCGTGCCCACCACCGGAAGCTGGTGTTGCGACCCGGGTCGGGATGCGGCATGCCACCAGAACCATTATCATCAAAATAACAGAACCAGTCTTCCCGTTCAATCTCTTCCAGAATCGGAATCAACTCCGCATAATCGCACGTGCCATCCTCCAGGTTGATCAGTACCTCGGTGATGCTATCGGCACAGGCGGCAGTTACCCCGTACTTCAGTGTGGCTATGGCCATGCGTTTATCTTTTTCTATATCTGCTTGCATATTGGGGATTTGTATTGACATCGGAGACGTTCCCCTTGTCCCACTTAAATATTATTCTCCATTGTTCAAAGACTAATGGAAGCAAGGGCAAACAGATATTTCCAGGTACTCGAACTTGGGTGCCACCGACCACGTGCCATCTTTTCGGATAAGTCCAAAAAGCCCATTTTGTTTTGCAGGTGTAACATCATACTCAAAAGGGTGATACTCCTCAAGCGTGAATGGGATCACTTCTTTGCCGGTAATATCAACAAAACCAACTTTGCCATTCTTCCAAAAAGCAATCAGCCCGTTAAAATACATTGGAGGACTGGCCCGATATTCTTTTGTGGATAGTTGAGTATCGCCTGCCACCGTTGAGTCACGGTTGATAAACATCCACCGGCCGTCCTTCTCTATGCAGCTACTCCATTGAAGAACGGACGCACTCTTTGATCTTTTGTGTCGAATATGGGATACCCCATATTTTCAGTAGTAACATTGGCAGTATCATAAAATCCCATTCTGGTGTCGCTATTATCCTCACGCCTGTCGGCTGGAATTTCCATAGCCATCGTGCCTTCGCGAAAAGCAAAAGAATCATCAGTAGGTTTTAATCCATAATTAAATGTGAATGCTTTTCCCGTTCGCACATCGACCGCTCTGAAATTAGCGTATTCAACGCCACCTTCAAGCGCTTCCTTAAGCACCAAAATGCCTTCACGCACCATAGGCCAGCCCGTGGAATATGCGTTATTCTTTTTGTTGGCATATCCGGGAAGAAACAATTGGGTGTAATCATGCTGGAAACCGTTTTCGATATCTGATGCCGTCTGCTGGCCCACGGTAAAAATTACTTCATTCTTTTCATTTAAAACGGTAGGACATAGTATCCCGCTATATCCTTTATTGGTCACGTGTTTTCCTGTAACCACATACCCGTTTATAAATACCGATATGTACTCATGGCCAAGTGGAATAATAATCTTACCAGATCGATCAATTACACCCCATTTCCTATCTTTCTTTACACTTACCATACCCTCTGGAGCATAGAAATCAGCATCATCATAAATCGGGTTGATGATAAATTCTCCTGTGGTATTGATTACTCCAGTCTTTTTCCCTTTTCTCACCACTGCAATGCCTTGATAAAAGGCACCGACATCATCAAAAGAAGGTGATATTACATAGTTACCCTGCTCAATAAGGAACTTGTCATCAATGGAATTGTGGATTCTGATTTGTCAATTGAAAACTGTTACGCACCTTGGCAAGATGGGTCACACGTGAAACCCAATTGGGAAAATGCTTTAAGGAAGTTTAAAACCTCCTAAATCATTCCTTCTTTTTCTTCGCCTTCATTACCCTATTCCGAATTACCAAACGCTTTCGAAGGTCTCTGAAATCCTCACTGATCTTTTCATCCGTGATGCTGGCATAGGCTTGTAGCGTTACGGCTACTGATGCATGTCCAAGCATTCTTGATAAGGATTCAATTGGAACATTATTGGCGAGAGCGATCGATACGGAGAAACTTTTTCTAGCTAAGTGATGGTGTAACTTTTTCTTTATCCCGCAAATTTCTCCTATCTCTTGAATGTAGCCATTGAATCTTTGATTGGATGGTATAGGTAATAACTTCCTTCTCCGTACAGACAAAGGGTGATCCCTATACTTTTCAATGATTTTCAACGCCTTTGGAAGAAGAGGAACTTTAAACTCTTTCTTCGTTTTCTGTCTAACCATCTTTAACCATACCTCACCATCATTGCCTATGTATAAATTGTCTTCCGTGAGATTAGACACTTCCATAAAGGCAAGACCAGAGTAGCAGGAGAAAATGAAAAGGTCTTTCACTATCTCAAGTCTTTCAATATCAAAATGATGGTTCTCAATTTTATTGATTTCTTCAATGGTAAGGAATTGGACTTCCTTTTTAGGCAAGCGTATCTTATAGTCATCAAAGGGATATTTTTGAAGGTATCCTTTCTGCATGGCATACCTGATCATTCGGGTAAACCGTTGATAATGCTTATAACAGGTAGTTTGGGAGTTGGTGAACTTCTGCTTTAGGAAGAGTTCAAAATCCCTGATAAAATCCACATTGAGTTCATACAGAAATAGGTCTACCCTGCTGTATTTGGATTTCATGAATTCCGATAAACGAAGTTTTGTATTTGTGTATTTTATCAATGTGGGTTTAGCATATTCCAAAGGAAGCCCCTTCATCATTTGGAGATAAATATCACATGCCTGTATGAGGGTAATATTCTTGTACTCTTTTCCACTCAATCGATCTTTGATGGTGTGAACATTAAAAGGGACTCCATCCAATACCAACTTGTTGACCGTCATGATTACCTGTGCTCTGAGAGAATTGAGGCTTTCGTTGATCGCAATAACTTCGTCATTGTTTCCTTTTAATCTTCTTTTTTTCTTATCCCACTCACGAGCATGTATATAGTGACCAGTTGAAATCCTGACTCCCTTGTTGTTGAAATACAACTTCATGTAGAGGGGATTTTGCTTTAATGAATTAGTCTTAGAGGTAAAAAGCTGGAAAGTAATCTTTACGTTATTTCGCATTTTCAGAATGGAGTTAAGTGCCTGTGATTCAATGTCTCACGGTCAATTAGTACCCTTTCTGTACCCTAAGAGGTGTTGGGAGATGGCAGGTGCTCAAAAAGGGTACTAATTTTTTAGCCTTTTTACCCTAATCGAGAAGCACTACAAAAAAAAATCCCACGACCTCATTTCTGAAATAGTGGGATTAATGCACGAATGCCAACATTTTTCGATCGGCAACGGACTAAGAAATCGACAACGGAAATTGTCGTTTATAGTCTGTGGTGGAGCTGCAGGGAATCGAACCCTGGTCCAGAGAAGATGAACGTGTACGTTCTACATGCTTAGTTGACTTTGATTGTCGGGAACGGCAAGGCAGGCAACAGCCTAAACAATTCCTTAGTTACTGTATCTCGACATCGCTGCGCAACAACAGCGGGGCCCAGTTTATGCTTTCGACACTGCGGTTCCGGCACCGCTAAACAGAGCACCGGGCAATGATGGCTTCCACCGATCTTATCAGTGAATAAGCAAATCTAACCTTAGGTCAGATTAAGCAGCCATGGCGTAAGTATTTTCGCCACTTATAATTGTAGGACTATCTATTAAGGCTCTCATCCCATGAGCCTGCATGCTGGCATACACCCCCACGCATCCTGTCAATACCGGTCAGCCCCGGAATTAATTTGAAATTCAATGTTCAAAATTTCGAATATACGTGTGATGTTTGTATTCAAAGAACGAACCAATTAGAAGACAAAGGTAAGGGAAAATAAGTTCCTAAAGGAGGAAAGCTAAAAGCATAAAGTAATAGGAGCCTGCGCTAGGCTTTTTGCTTTACTCTTTCAGCTTCTTTAAGACCTACCTGATCAATCACCAGGTATTTCTTTTTGGAAACGGATTGGCGTGCTAATAATTCGGCAATGAAGCCGGTGAGAAATAATTGGATACCAATCACTACCGCTACCAGGGCGAGATAGAATATAGGTTGCTCAGTTACTACACGCTTCAATGGAATTTTGGAAATGAATACCGAATCAATTTTGTCGTACAGGATTTTGATGGTAAGCCCGAAGCCAAACAAAAAAGAAAGTATTCCCCATGTGCCAAAGAAGTGCATGGGGCGCTGGGCAAATCTTCCGATGAACGTGATGGATAGTAAATCCAAAAAGCCGCGCACAAAGCGTTCCCATCCAAATTTACTAACACCATATTTTCGCTCGCGATGCTCCACCACCTTCTCGGTGATTTTTGTGAAGCCTGCCCACTTGGCCATCACCGGTATATAGCGGTGCATTTCGCCATAGACAGAAATGTTTTTGATCACCTGATAATGATAGGCCTTCAACCCGCAATTGAAATCATGCAGGTGTATGCCTGATATTTTGCGCGTCACGTAATTGAAAAATTTAGAAGGCAACGTTTTAGAAATCGGATCGTGCCGTTTCTTTTTCCAGCCGCTCACCAATTGATATCCTTCTTGTTTGATCAACCGGTAAAGGTCGGGTATTTCATCGGGGCTGTCTTGTAAGTCGGCATCCATGGTAATCACCACTTCACCTTGCGCCATTTTAAAACCGGTGTGCAGCGCGGCTGATTTACCAAAATTGCGATTGAACTTAATGCCCTTAAAGGTGGGATTGATGAGATTCATTTTCTGAATCTCATCCCAGGTTTGATCGGTGCTGCCGTCATCAATATAGATCACCTCGTAGGAAAAGTCGTGATCTTGCATCACACGGCTTATCCACAGGCTGAGTTCTGGTATAGATTCCTGCTCGTCTTTGGCAGGGATGATCACGGAAATATTCATCAAGAAATTAAACGATTTCGTCTGGCGGATTCTTTCTTACAAAGATAGAAGTGATGAGAGAAAGAACAGCGTAAATGATCAATCCGATGCCGTAGCCCATTGCGAGACCGCTGAGGGAGAATTGGTTTTCAGTACGTGCACGCGCATCTTCCATGGCTTTATCCATCTGATCTTCGGGCATTCCAAAGCTTTGCATCATGGCGGCAGCATTTTCTAAAGCTACCTCTGTCAGCTTTGCAGGAAGTTCAGGGTCGATAACGGTGTATAATAAAATCGTAAAAGCAGTAGAAACTAATCCGGAAATGGCCATCAATAAAAAACCATGTTGAAAAGCTTTTCCATAAGCCAGGAAACCACCGGTTTCATTTCTATAGTAGATGCCTGCATAGATTGTTAAACCAATGAGAAAGGCGAAAATAAAAATTCCAAATTTCCAGTTGGCAAGCATAGAGTAATCAACGGCATAGGAAACGCACGTCAAAGCAATACTGATGGCTCCAACAATCAATCCCCATTTAAGGGCATGTTGAAACAGTGAGGGGGTCTCTTTTTCTTCCATAATTAGTTGGTTTTAGGTTGTCTTCTTAAAATTACTGATATTATGATGCTAATAAAAAAACTGATGATAAAGGTTTTGCCAAAGTAATCTACGGCCAAATCACTGCCATTAGTAGCAGGAAGCTGGTTTAAATTACGCTCGTAGGCTTCTTTTCCTAATTGTTCAATAATAGCAGGCTGTATGGTTTTTAATTGTGCTGTTGCCATAGCAATGTAACCCGTAAGAAACTCAGGCACGAAAAAACAAATTGCCCAGATCAACAACGAGGTAACCGTAGCAAAGATTAAAGTGAATACGAATGAGCTGATCATCGCCTGGCCAAAGTAAAGGATGCCTTCCTGATGGTCGTCACGAAATTCTTTTAACGTCATCACAATAAAAACTGACAATAGGATGAGACGGAAGTCAAAATAAATTGGAAACAAAAAGGGATGCTTGCCTATATAATACAATGCAAGCAGCAACGAAAAACCAAGTACACCGGCAATCAAACCGTTGCGCACCGAAAGAATCATGAGACGCTTAACAGAACTAAACATCCAATGTCTGTTTTGAATTATTGAACACCGCTACCGCTTTCCCGATCATGGTTTTGCCCAACCATGGCGAGTTCTTGGATTTGGATGCATTATTGTCGGATGAAAATGTCCACTCCCGGGTTGGATCAAACAGCGTGAGGTTAGCCTTCAGGCCAATGTCGATCGTAACCGGTTCAAGATTCAATAACCTGCGTGGTGCATCGGTAATTTTCTCAATCAGCAGTTCCATCTCTACAGAGTTACCTAGCGATGCGATGTGTGAAGCAAACGTCTGCAGGTTGATCATTCCAAAATCGGCAAGATCAAATTCCAGAAACTTGCTTTCTTCATCTAATGGAATGTGGTTGCTTACGATCACATCAATGGTTCCATCTTTCAATCCTTTCATCAGCGCATCCTGATCAGACTTTTCGCGCAATGGAGGATTTACTTTATAGTTAGTATCAAAATCAGAAAGCACTTCATCATTAAGAAGGGGTTGATACGAAGCGATGTCACAACTGATCTTCATTCCTTTCTTCTTGGCCGTGCGAACGAGATCGATGGCTTTTGCGGTAGAGAGTTTTGAAAAATGTAATCGGCCTCCGGCATAATCCAGCAACTTGAGGTTTCGGCTCACGGCTACTTCTTCGGCAATGCGGGGCATTCCTTTCAATCCTAACATCGTGCTGTTTGGGCCCTCGTGCATCTGACCAAATAGATTGAGCCAGGTATCTTCAGGGTGATCAATCAACAAGCCCTCAAACTTCTGAAGGTATTGCAATGACTTGAGAAAAATATCGGTGTGCCATACGGGTTTAAGTCCATCGGTGAAAGCAATGGCACCCGCTTCATGCAAGTCAATCATTTCGGTGAGCTCTTCGCCTTTGCAGTTTTTGGTAACGGCAGCCATCGCGTGCACCTGCACCAATCGGCTATCATTATTTCCGGTGATGTAACTTACTTCATTTTTTGTTTGCACCGTAGGATGTGTATTGGGCAACACCGCTACTTCCGTGAAGCCACCTGCTGCTGCAGCTTTTGCGAGTGAAGAGAGATCTTCACGATTTTCATGACCTGGATCGCCCACGCACGAGCCCAGATCGAACCAGCCCGGTGAAAGAATCATGCCTTCAGCTTCGATGATTTTATCAGCCGTGTAATTTTTATCTCCGATTTCTTCAATGCGCCCGTTTTGAATGAGCACGTTTTTAATCTTTTTATGAAAGGGAGATTGTGAGGAAAGGATTTGAGCTGATCGGATTAGTGTTTTCATGAGGTCGATATGATCATTTTAAAAACCGGATCAATAGAACTTCTGCCAGCAGGAAAAACAGCGCCAGAATCAGGGCATACTTCCATACAGGCGTGCCCAAATATCTGTCTTTTATTTCGTTGCTGAAAGTTTCGGTAGAAGATGCCTTAAAAATCGAAATGTGATCGCCACCTCCCAATGAAATTTTTATTTCTTCCGCACTAAAATGCCCTAATAGGGATTCCTTTTTATCAAGGTTAAAGGCAACCAGATCAAGGGTGTCGCGCCTGTGGGTGACGTGATAGAAACCCTGACTCACAGAGAAGCGTGGAATCTCAAGCAAAAGCTTGTCGCCCATTCTGCGTTGCGAAGGCACCAACTCCTGTTGGCCAATTAACTTTGCCGGCTCCTCACCTACCAGGCTGTCGGTGGCCACAGTGACGAGTGAAGAAGAGAGATAGAAGTAAGGTTTACTTTCTGCTTTCTTTCCTGTGGATGCGATGCGATACATCACCGGAACAAATAGGGCGTTGTTGAAAAAATCAGTGGCACCCTTTTCCAGCGGGCTGGCCATCACAAACGTATTACCAAAGCGTGATAAATAAGGCGTGCCATTTTTGAATCTCAGAATAGCAGAGCGATCAACACCCCAGTCCAACATTCGCTTTGCGCGTGGCATAGCAAGAGCCGAAGTCTTTTCTTCAAACACATTTTCAAAAAATGGATTTCGGAAATCAGGACGGTCAAGTTCTTCCATCTCTGTCTTTTCTACTTTCTTAAGATCCGACAATCGCAATAGTTTTTTATAGGAATCCAGATCAGGCTGTGCGCCACTTACCACCAACAAACTTCCTTTGTTGCTATACGATTCCAGCGCAGCATTCAACGATGATTCAATTTTATTAAGGCCATTCACTACCACCAGATCGGCACCATCGAGCAAACTGTAATCGATGTTCTTTACGGAATACGATCTGAAATCAAAAAGCTGGCGATTGCCATATACTTTTTCGATGAAGGTGGTGGTAGCCTCTGGCTTTATTTCTATCACTCTTAATTTGCCCGAATAGTTGAGTGTGAAGTAAAACTCATTGTCAAAACTTACCGGGAAATCGCTGAAGCTGAATACGGCTTCGTTATACCCTAGCAGCGACCCCGACAAATCAAACGAAGTCTCTACAAAACTATTGGGTTGTATGGTTACCGAAGTAGTTGCTGCCTGCACACCATTAATGGCAAGTCGGGTAACTAACCCATCGAGCGTGCGTGGGCCTTCATTGCGCAAGCGCACACGCACCGAATTTTTTTCACCACCAATCACAAATGGATTATCGAGAAAGACAGAATCCACAAATACGTTGGAGAGCTTATCATACTCTACGGGCACCAATCGCAATTGCCAGGTGGAGTCGATCACAATTTCATTGCCGAGGGTAGATTTTTGAAAATCAGAAACCCAGAACACCGTGCTGCCCGATTCGCCAATGCGCCTGGTGATTTCATCGAGTGTGCGACTGATGGGCGAGTGACGCACTTGCGAAAGTTGATCAATAATTTCAGAACCAGATTTGAATGAGTTTGAAAACGGAGCAAAATCGTTCGTCAACAGTTTGAAGCGCGTTTCCGGTGGAAACAATTCTACAATCTCTCTCACAAAACTCACCCCGGCATCCAAAGCACGAATCTTTCCTTCCACCGGTGCCGACATGCTGAAGGAGTTGTCGAGGTAGATCGTGATATTTCGTTGCGAACTGAGTTGCTCGCGGGCTGGAAAAAATGGCTGCGCAAAGGCGAGCACAAGAAAAAATAAGAACAGAAGCCTGGACGCCAGCACGAGGTATTTCTTCAGCTTTCGTTTTTGGGTAGTCTCCTGCTTTACCTGCTTCAGGAATTTAATATTGGAAAAATAAACCTTCGTGGTTTTGCGAAAATTAAAAAGATGGATGATGATGGGTATGGCGAGAGCCGTGAGCGCCCATAGAAACATCGGATAGTTGAAACTCATCATCACAAAAGTAATCAATAGACATGGATTAGAACGAGGTTTTTAAACGGATATGATGACGGAACAAACTGGTGGTCGAAAACAAAAAAAGGTCACCTCACTGAGGCGACCTTTTTTGCGCTTAAGGTTGAGCGGATTATTTCTGCTTTCCGCCCAGCATGAGCAAATCGTTCACGTTGATTTCAGTAATAAATCTTTTTTCGCCCTTATCGGTTTCATAATCGCGATGCATCAGCTTGCCTTCCACGCAAACCTCCATTCCCTTTTTTAGGTACTTCTGTGCCACCTCTGCAAGCTGGCCCCAGATCACAATATTATGCCATTGTGTGTCGTCCACCTTCTCGCCTTTTGCATTCTTGTAGCTGTCGGATGTGGCGATCGAGAACGTTGCCTTCTGGCTCTTTCCTACTGTTTTCACTTCAGGGTCTTTACCTAAACGACCGATTAACTGAACACTGTTTCTTAAACTTTTCATAATTGTTTGGTTTGATTGTTAAAAATTGATTTTCCGAAATTGCTGTCACCGGGTTTGTTTCCGATTGACGATGCAAAGGTGTGGGGGCCTCCAAACGACAGTCGTATGTTATTCAATTACTTTCGGTTATATTCGTTTATAAACGTTTATAATCGGATAGTAAACTCATTAAAACCCCCTAAAAAATGATCAAAAAGGATGAAAAGGAGTGTTTAGAGTGTGGAGCCAAGATGAAAGGGAGAGCCGACAAAAAGTTTTGTTCTGACCAGTGCCGGGTGTCGTACAACAACAAATTGAATCGTGATGAAACGGCCTACATGAATAACGTGACCAACATTTTGCGCAAAAACCGCAGAGTATTGATTGAACTAAACACCACCGGCAAAACAAAGGTGAGTCGCGATAAGCTGAACGAAAAAGGTTTTGATTTCAATTATTTAACCAGTCAGTATGTAACGAAAGAAGGCGCGATTTACCATTTTTGTTATGAACAGGGCTATCTTGCCCTGGAGAAGAACTGGTATCTGCTGGTGACAAAGAAAGAAGCTTAATTTATTTACAGCACACATATAAAAACTCTACCAAATGAATAGTTGGTCTTTACAAGGAAAAAAAGCATTAGTAACCGGTGGCACAAAAGGAATTGGCCTTGCCATCACACGTGAATTTCTCGAACTCGGTGCCGAAGTGTTGGTGCTGGCACGCAACACCAAAAGCATTCAAGGTAAATTAAAAAACTCAGCTAACCTTTTTACCATAGAGGGTGATCTCACCGATGCGGAAGTGCGTAAGTCACTCACAAAAAAAATCGAAGAGAACTGGGGCAAGCTTGATGTGTTGGTAAACAACGTAGGCACCAACGTAAGAAAAAAGTTTATTGAATACAGCGAAGAAGAATACCGCAAGCTCTTTGAGACCAATCTATTCAGTATGATGGATCTCACCCAACGGTGCTATCCTCTTCTTAAAAAATCAGGAAATGCCAGTGTGATTAATATCGCCTCTGTGGCCGGAAGTATTGATATCTCCAGTGGATCACCTTACGGGATGACCAAAGCATCCATCATTCAATTTACCAAACATCTTACCGGTGAGTGGAGTGCCGATCATATTCGGGTAAATACGATTTCACCATGGTATATCGAAACACCGCTGACCCAATCGGTCCTGGCAGAAACCGATCGTTTCGAAAAAATAATTGCCCGCACACCCATGGGCCGTGTGGGGCAACCTGAAGAAGTTTCTGCGTTAGCCTGCTTTCTGGCTATGGATAAGTCCAGCTACATCACCGGACAAAACATTCTGGTTGACGGGGGAATGAGTGTAAAAGGATTATAAGATTAATTGCGGATTAATTTTCAATCGGTACATCACGGCTATACCCATTAGCCAGTTCATTAAATGGTAGTTGTATCGTCAATACACCTTCTGCATACTGAGCCCAAATATTTTTCGCATCTACAAAATAGGGTATTGGCTTATTGTAAACCACCTGAGGAACATAGATTGTTTCACCTCGCGATATCAGGGTGCGCTCAAAAGAAACAATTAACTGGTTGTTGCTAATTTTTATACGCATGTTTTCTTCCACCATGCCAGCAACCTTCATTTCAATCTGACGAAAGTCCTGATGCTGTGAAAGTTTCACCATAGGCTGCGACACCCCTCCATTCAATGTATTTGTGATATCGATGCTTTGAATTATTTCGTCCCCAACTAATCTTTTTCTTCTCATGGATTTTGCGAGTTACTTTAAACTCCACAATCATCATTCCCAGTGCTATGAAAAGTCAAAACGGCAGGGAATGTAAACTCTTGTAAGTCAATTTGACGCTAAGTATGTCAAATCGTTTTTCACATTTGTGCAACAATATTGTAAAGCATTCCTGCCAAACAACGATACGCATCCTGTATCGCTGAAAAGTACCTTATATACCTGTGGCTGAAACCATGTTGCATCCACCGCACGATTTTCGTGTATCACGGTTGCAACAATATCACATTTAACCGAAATCTGTTTGAGTCTTGCCCTTGCCGACTTACTTTTCGTGCATGGATTCTCTGAGCATTTCATCAGCCCAAGAAAAAAAGTTATACGACATCGCCCTGGCACTTGGTGTTTTTACCATTTTGTATAATCTGGCAGAAGGAATTATTGCAACCTGGTTTGGATTGGAAGATGAAACGTTAGCGTTGTTTGGTTTTGGAGTGGATAGTTTTATTGAATTGGTTTCAGGAACGGGTATAGTGGTGATGGTGTTAAGAATAAGAAAAAACACAGAAAGCAATCGCAGCATTTTTGAAAGAACTGCATTGAAAGTAACAGGCACTTCATTTTATATATTGGTGGCCGCACTACTGGTCTCTTCACTTGTTGTTCTGTATTCCGGCCACAAGCCAGTAACAACCTGTTGGGGAGTTATCATTTCTCTGATCTCCATTGCCATCATGCTTATTCTGATCTATGGAAAAATAAAAACAGGAAAACAACTTCAGTCCGATGCCATATTAGCCGATGCAAACTGTACGAAAGTGTGCATCTACATGTCCTGCATACTACTCGCTTCAAGCGGAATTTATGAACTCACTGGCTTCACCTACGCAGATGCATTAGGTACATTAGGTCTGGCCTGGTTCTCTTACCAGGAAGGGAAAGAATGTTTTGAAAAAGCTGCCAGTAACAAACACTGCTGCGATCATGATCATTAATTTCTTTACATAATCAACCGCCATGAAAATTAACATCCGAGTTGCCCAACCGAATGATAGCGCGGCCGTTGCTGATCTCATAAACCAAATGGATTATCCTGTTTCAGTATCTGAAGCGAAAAGAAGAATTCAGCGATATACTCAACCATCCTATTTGCTATGGGTTGCCTTACAGGATGAAGAGGTTGTTGGATATATTGCCCTGCACATCTATGATGTTCTTCATCTGCCGGCTCCGGAGGGAAGAGTTATTTCATTTTGTGTGAACGAAAAACGGAGAGGTACTGGCGTTGGTACTAAACTTCTGCTTGAAGCAGAAACTTACTTCAAAGAACAAGGATGTTATAAAATTGTGTTCAACAGTAACCTGAAAAGACCCGACACACATCAATATTATTTGAATAGAGGTTATCAATTTACCAGCAAGCACTTTGCTAAGTTCCTGATGGGTTCAAAGTAAAGTGCATACACATTGATAAAGTAGTGTAAAAATTTCTATATTTAATTCCTATTCATTAATACCACTCAATATGATCCGCATAATCTCGTTCAAAATGATCAACATAGGTTTGATGTTACTAATCATATTGACCACGAGCAGCATGACCAGCAATCAAAATCAATCCAACGAAAAAGGATTCACCAACATATTCGATGGCAAAACATTGAAGGGTTGGGATGGCGATCCTGCCTATTGGAGAGTTGAAAACGGTTGTCTGGTCGGAGAGGTGACACCCACCACCCTTCTAAAGACCAATACATTTATTATCTGGCGGGGAGGAGTAACCAAAGATTTTGAATTGAAAGGTTCGTGTAATATTACACTAAATGGAAATTCAGGAATCAATTATCGCAGCGAACAACTGAAAGAAATACCATTCGCACTAAAGGGCTACCAGGCAGACATTGATGGAAAAATCAACTACACGGGACAAAATTATGAAGAACGCGGAAGAACTACGTTAGCTTATCGGGGTCAAAAGGCTACCATTACTTCACAAGCTAATCCTGAAAAGGAAGAATCGTTCGGTAATAACATTAAGAATAATGCCTGGTTAGGTTTGAACGTAACAGGATCATTGGGAACCTCCGATTCATTAAAATCCGTAATCAAAAGTGAAGACTGGAATGAGTTCCATTTGATTGTAAAAGGCAATAGATTGAAACACTTTATAAATGGTGTTTTAATGAGTGATGTAACGGATGAAGACGCAGTAAATAGAAAACTATCTGGCTTGCTCGGTGTGCAAGTGCACGTTGGCCCTCCCATGAAAGTTCAATACAAAAATTTGAGAATAAAACATCTTTAAAAACTAGATGTCGGATTTTTTCAATTTAAGGTAAGAGAAATAATTGAACAATATGGCCCATATAATAGCGATTGCAATAGCGCTAAAGGTAACACAATCCTGAATCTCCTGAAAAGCATAACGGGCAAAAGGAAGAGGCACCAGGTTGGTAATAGACTCTAAGGGGAAAAATTGTTTCAGCCATCCGATTTGCTCTTCCCCACCCGATCGGAAAATATTCAACTTGATAATCGCTTCAATCATGTTGGATAACATCAACAAAACAATGGTAAGTCCTGATCGTTGCACCAGCACGCCCAACATGAGCGCATAGGAAAGAAATGCAAACACTTCTAAAAAATAGGCGAAGAAAAATTCACTACCCAAGAAGAAAAAATCCCACTCCACTTCTGGAGTGTAAATAGATCCAGTAATCAACGCAATCGATAGGATCATAGCCACACTCATCAGGCTCAATAAAACATTGGTGAGGATCTTTGATTTTAAGAACTCCCCCCGGCTGAGTCCATCAATAATATTTTGCCTTAACGTACGATATTGATATTCGTTCGTAATTGAAATCACCACCATCACCGCCAACACAATCTTGAATAGTCCGCTGATCCAAATCAGGTTCTGCCAAATATCCGGGAAGTGATATAATGGAATCCGGTTAATATTAATAGACGCTCCAAATTCAGCACCTTTACTGGCAAGCCATTTTAAAATTTCCATGCCGCTGGCTGTTGTAAAGCCAAGCGTTAGAAAATACAAACCGCAGATCACCCAAAAGGTGAGGTAGCTGGTCAGTTTTTTAAGATCAATTTTCAGCAAGTGAAGCATAAACTTTATCTAAGACGTGAACGATTAACTTTTGTGACTGGTGTCTGAAAGAATTTCGAGAAACTGCTTCTCCAGGCTTTTCTTCCGTGTAGCCAGGTGCGAAGCGACAATTCCCTTGTCAAATAAAAAGTGATTAAGGTCTTTGCTGTGAAATCCATCTTTCATCATCACCTGATACAATCCACTCTCCCTCTTGATGGAGGCGCTTCCCACAAACTCCTGAAGCAACACGCCCAAATCATCATGATAGGCGTGCACTTCTACAATCTCCTCTCCTTTTCCAACATCATCCACAGGCCCTACATGCATCAAAGTACCTCTCTTTAAAACAGCAAAGTGTGTACACACCTTTTGAACTTCATCAAGCAAGTGACTAGCCAGTATAATCGTTTTACCTTCGGCTGCAATCTTCTTAATGATCTCGCGTATCTCAGCAATACCCATGGGATCTAAGCCGTTAGTAGGCTCATCCAAAATTAAAATAATAGGATCACTCACGAGTGCAGAAGCAATAGCCAGTCGCTGCTTCATACCCAACGAGTAGGTGCGATACTTATCATCTTTGCGCGCAGTGAGTTCTACGGTATCTAAAACCTTAGCAATGTTTTTAGGATCGGCACCTTTTATCATCGCATTCAGTTCGAGGTTCTTTTGCCCACTCAGGTAAGGATAAAAAATCGGATGCTCCAATACGGCACCAATCTTCTTGCGTGTATGATGTGTAGCCGTTTCACCAAACCAGGAAAAACTTCCTGAGGTGAGATTAACTACCCCCATCAGCATTCCAAGAGTAGTGGTCTTGCCACTGCCATTGGGGCCAAGCAGGCCAAATACCTGACCACGTAATACTTCAAGATCAAGGTGATTAACAGCGCAGAGCTTTCCGAAATTCTTGGTAAGCTTTTGTATTGATAAAACGGTTTCCATTGCAGTTGATGAATTAATTTAATTCTTTGACTTCTTCTTATCGTCTTTACCTTGATTGTCCTTATCATCCTCGTCCTTACTGATAAAGTCTTTAATCTTTCTACCGATGTCAGTACTTCCATCAATTGCTTTAAATAAATCAGGGGCCTTGTTCAAGGCGATCTTGCCAAGAATATCCAATACGATAACGCTGGTAGAATCGGTTGCCAGGATAACGGTTCCCTTGATATCGCCATTTTTTTCCTTCACATAAATATCAAAATTGCGGCCATCATAGCGTCCGGTCATCATCTCCTCATACTCTTCGCCCTGATAACCTGCCAATAACTTTTTGTAGTCAGCCTTTTCAAATTTCGAATTAGTTTTATCGATCATCAGAAATCGCATCTTCTCGATATCCTTAATCAATTCATCAAAGGCCGGGTCTTCCTTTTGATTTAACATACGGAGTGTATTCCGGTAGAAGTAGAGGGTGAGTCCTTCATACTTGTCATCCAGCGCTTGTGTAGTTTTTGTTTGACCAGAAACAAGACCCACACTACAAAAGAAAATCAGGGTGAATATTCCTTTCATCGCAAATCTATTTATTGATAGCAACCGTAGTATTTTTTGAATTGAGAAGATTAGGATCAAGGTAACCTTTCATTTCAATGGCTACCACTTCATTCTCTTCTTCCACTAATGCGAAGTAATGGTTTTTATTGTTGCTTCCCTCATTCAAATAAATGAAAACAACTCCTCCCTGATCTCGAATAACGGCCAGTTCCTCATAAGACTCCTTCTTCAATATTTTTTTAAAGCCATTTACAGAAACATGTTGCTCAGAAAATTCAACCATGGGTATCACCATAAATCTTACATGATCCAGATCCTTAATCGCCTTTTTGAATTCGTGCTCACCAACCATGTTAAGCCTCAACCGTCCCACCCATCCGCTTACAGAGAAACTGTGAACATCCGGTTGATCTTTGAATTTATGCTTTAAGGTTTGATAACTATTGCTTTGGGCAACCAAACTGGTTGTCGCTAACAATAAGACTACGGCAAGAAGTGATATTGACTTCATAATTATTGATTGGTTTATGATAAGACGAATTAGAAAGAAAAAAGGATGCATGCCTGAACACACATCCTCCTCCCATTTTTGAATTAATTCTTTTTATTGTCCTTCACCTTCTCCAAATTCTCTAATCCATCAATGTTTACTGACTTGCCGATTTTAGAAATATCCTTCAAATCAATTTCACCAAATAGTGTCAGCACCATAAATTCTTCATTGCCTCCCATCACCATCACCAACTCACTGATTTTGCCACCTGATTCTTTGGTGAAGAATTTCATATCCTTGTCTTTGTCACGAATGGCCATCAATTCTTCAAAGCTATTGGTAGGAATCATAGCGATTGCTTCTTTGTACAACTCTCTGGAGTTACGTGCCTCACTCTTGGATAGAATTTTCAATCCTTTGATTTTGCTGATCGAAGCGATCATGGCCTTTTCTTCTTCTGTTTCACCCGATAGGTTTGCCATCATGCTGAACATCTTTCCACTGATGGTTACCTGGCTAAAGGATTCATCACTCTGATATTTTGTGAAGAATTTGGCGATAGCATCGTTCTGCGCACTTGCCGCTATGGAACACATCATTACAACCACACCAATCATTAACTTTTTCATACGTATCTGTTTTAATTTTTTAAAAATCGTTTCTTAAATCGTTTCTTCGTTCTTTCCCTGCTTGTGAAGTTTTTCTTCTGCATCATTAAACGCTTTTATCTTACCAGCTTCCTTCTGTGCTTTGTTAAATCCTTTTGAAATCATCATGAGCGCCTTCTTCGTTTCTTCCAGCGCAAGCTTTGGATCGCTGTAAGTATCCACGATTTCCGGTGGATATGCTTTTCTTACTTCCTGCCTTACAAAATAGGTTGCCGTTACCACCACCAACACTCCTGCTGCAATGCGTGCGACATTGAAAATCATGCTCACCGATTTTCCTTTTGGTTGTTGTTGTTTGATTTTCTTTTTCACTACGGCATCGAAATCCGATCCTACGACAGCCTGCTCTTGTTGCGTTTCAAAGTAGCGGAACAAATCAGCAGTCTCCTTTAGATTTCCGGACACCTCTCCACGAAAATATTCGCGAAGTTGCTTTTCCTCTTCCAGAGACGTTTCACAGTTCCAGTACTTCTCCAGCAGTTGCTCGAATTGCTTAGAGTCCATACGCGTTCATTTTTACCAGTTTTTCCCTTACTGCGCTGCGGGCGCGAAACAAATTCACTTTTACCTGATTCATGTCTAATTCCAGTATCTCACAAATCTCGTTATAACTATACCCTTCAATATCGCGAAGGTGTATCACCTGGCGCTGCTTCTCGGGCAGTGCCGCAATCATATGATTTATCTGTTGCATATTCTCATGAATTTCTGTCCGCTCATGAGGTGTTAAATCTTCGTGACGAATCTCAAAACCATGGTTGATTGAATCGGTACTTCTGCGCTGACGGGCACGAAGGCGATCGAGCGAAAGGTTTTTGGTGATGCGCATACACCAGGCCTCCATGTTTTGCACTTCGGCCAGTTGATCCCTACCGTTCCAAAGCTTGATAAAAACATCCTGAACCACATCTTGGGCTTCCTCCGAGTTGCCCAGAAGTCTGAAGGCAAAGCGGTAAAGCTTGTTTTTAGTCGGAAGTACCTGGGTTTCGAACATTTCGAGATTCATCGTTTCAAGAGCAAGACGGTGGGGTTAATCCAATGTTACAACTAAATTTAAAAAATTATGTGGCCAGAATTTCAAGATCTTACTATTCGAGTATTTATGACAATATTGAGGAAATTATGGATGAATTAGAGGATAAAATCATTGTTTTCGAAGCCTATGATACTGTGATAGCGGCCAATCTGGTGAAAACAAAACTGGATGCTTACGGAATACCCTGCTTTTTAAGTGACGAAAATTTCGTTGGACTCTACCCTTTTAAAAATGAATTATTTCCAGGCGTGAGGCTTCATGTTTTTGAAAAAGATAAGGATAGAGTCGCTGAAATTCTAACAGAACAAAACACTTCCGAATCAGAGGCATTATGCTGTCCGCACTGTGGATCTCAGAACATTCTTGAAGATGCCGATCAAAAAGGAGTACTCGATGAAATGATCAACAGTGTCATGATTGGATTATTTCTCAATCCAAAAAAAGTTTACCACTGCCAGCACTGCCTAAAAAAATTCGAAGGTTCTTCCACGAATACTTAGATCTTAAGCACCGTAAATTCTACTCTCCTGTTATTTGCCCTTCCTGCCTCGGTGTCATTCGAATCAATCGGTTTTGATTCTCCATAGCCATGAGCTTGTAATCTGGATGCATCTATTCCCTGACTCACCAGATAGTCCACCACTGCTTGGGAGCGTCCTTGCGATAAATTCAGGTTGTAGGTATCTGAACCTTTACTGTCGGTATGCCCGGATATTTCAATGGATACACTTGAATTCTGAATGAGAAAATCCACTACTTTATTGAGCTCAACAAATGATTCCGACTTTAGTGTGGCCTTATCAAAATCGAAATAAATATTTTTCAATCGCACGGTAAGACCTACTTCAATGGGAGTAAGCACAATATTTTTTACTACGGCTGTGATCTCTTCATTGATTACCTGCACACTATCGTTCGAAGTCAAATAACCCTCTGCAGATGTTGTAAACAAATACCATCCAAAACTGGCAATGGGCTGTTCATACTTACCTGCATTGGTGATGAGTGAGTAATTAACCGTTTGATCTGGCTTGAAAACAATATTGACCTTTGCGTTTTCAACGGCTTGCTTTGTCTTCTTGTCCGTGACGTCACCTGCCAACACCACTTGCTTAGCCAAAGGTGTTAAATAAACGTCTACATGAAAGGTTGTGTCACGATTGATGCGCAGCACTTTATAATTCTGTGTGAACGGGAGGAAGCCTGCTGCAGCTGCTGTGAGCGTATACTCATCTATTTCGGGAACACGTGTTTCGAAATTACCATTCGTGGTAGTCTTGAGGTTGACTGGTTTTTGCTCTTTCATCTTCACCTCCACGGCTGATGCAACAGGTTGTTTTGTTTTTTGATTGAAGGTGGTGCCTGTCAATAAAATTTTAAAATTACGAGGACGCAAAATGAAAAGATCAAAATTTCCACCGTCCACAAGAGCCCCTGATCTGGACGTGAAAATATTACCATGGCTATCTATTGAAAAATAAGCGTCTCCTGCGGGAGTATTTACTGATTTACCTAGATTAACCGGCTCTGACCAATTCATCCAGGTATCATCTAAGCGTGTGGCCTTGTACACATCGGTGCCACCGACCTTATCTTTTGCAAAACGATCGGTTGAAAAATAAAGAGTTTTTTGATCGGGTGACAGAAAAGGACTGTAATCATCTGCCGTAGAGCTCAACTGTAATTTCAATGGCTTCGACCACTTTCCGTTCTCCATGTTTGACAAATAAAAATCGCTGAACTTACTACCTTCCTTCTCGGAGAAATACAAGATCAAATGTTTTTGATCACTCGATATGGTGGCTCCGTTAAATAAGCCTTTGTCCATGGTTTCAAAACCAGGTATGCTCAGCTCCGTCCATGCACCGCTTGAAGTTACCAGTGAAAATCCTTTTGAGTTTTTTACTCTACCTCCTCTTACCAGCAATGAGCCATCGGGTAATGTATTGAATACCTGATTATATCGGTTTTGATTTAACGGAGCCGCCATGCGTTTTCCGATGGACCATTCTCCCTTTTCAAGTGTAGAGAACCAGATGTCCTGACTATTATCTTTCCCAAATGTATTTTGAGGGTGGTTACTAACGAAATAATATAATTTCGTTCCATCCATCGAAATCACTGGAGAGACCTCATGATACAACGTGTTTACATGACTACTCATCTTCACTAATTCGTAGTGAGAGGTTACCTCCTGAGCGTGTAATGAAAAAAAAACCAAGCCAAAACAGAGTGATAGAATGTACCTCATAAGATAATTTATCAGCTATATACTTTTTCTCAGTAAGAAGGTAAGCTTACAAAACCTCTTCCACTTTGCATGATCGCCACGACAATTAATAATAACGCAATGCCATTGTAGATAAAAAGCTTTTTGTATTTGGCAGCTGCATCGGCAACTTTTTTTACGGTCAGACGTGCCACCGTGATCAGTACAATGGAAATCAACATCATACTGCTATGCTCTACCAGCCAATAGCGAGCGGTAGCATCTTTCATTGACGCACCACTGAATACCACATTGGGGCTAACAAAGAAAAGGATAAGGCCTAATACCAACTGCGTGTGAATTACCATGAACAACCATAAGCCCAGTTTATCGTCAAGGCTGTTATAAGGCGTCTTATTGATCCAGCCCATGAAAGAGCGGAAAACAAACAGAATTAAAAAAATCAGCGCAAAATACCGAAAAACAGAGTGTGTGAGAAGTAGTAAGCTATGCATACGAATAAGTTAGATTTGACACTAAGTTAGCCTAAGAAATCGACTTTTCTAACCTATCATTTTACTTTTTTAAGGTTGATCGATGGTTAAGTGGATTTCCCCATTTACCTCCTTATGCTTTGATGAATGAGAACTTTCTACCACTCGGTAGTATACACAAATGTAAAAGTGTCTGTTTTTTTTGTAGCCTGTTTCGCTTAATTTTAAATTTCCAACTATCGCTCATGAAGTTAATCGCTCTCATCTCTTTAGTCGTTGTTGCAAGTTTTTCATTAACACAGGCTCAACCCGACACGGTAAGCGTTGGTTCTTATGTGATCAGTGTGCACGATATCAACTTTCGCGACAAGCAATACACCATGCGTTTTTGGTTGTGGTTTGTGTATGACAATCCTGATTTTGATTTCTCTAATCAGTTAGATATCCCAAACGCCAAATCAATTGATGCTCCGGAAATCATTCTTGACAGCCTGAATGGGAAAACATGGGCGATCATGAAAATGAAAGCCGCGATGAAAGAAAGTTGGAATGTGCTCGACTTTCCATTTGATAAACAGCACTTGAAGGTGCAAATAGAAAACACCTTATTTGATAACCGAAATCTGATATTTAAGCCCGATGTTAAAGGAAGTACATTTGATAAGAATGAAGCCATTGACGGATGGGAAATAGTAAACTTTAAGGTATCAGAAAAAACAAATGATTACGAAACCGGATTTGGAGATCCTTCTGCGAGCAGAAGCCTTCAAAATTTTTCTTCCTTTCTGATTGAAATGGATATTCAACGTAATGCATGGGGTTTATTCATGAAGATTTTTATAGGCATGTATATCGCCTTCCTCATATCCATCATCAGTTTTACCCTTCGTCCTTCCGAGTTGGAGCCACGCTTTGGTTTACCTGTGGGTGGTTTGTTTGCAACGGTGGGTAATAAATACATTATAGACTCCATCTTACCAGAGTCTTCATCGTTCACTTTAGTGGACTCATTACATACCCTTACCTTTTTAGGAATTTTTGCAACCTTGGTTGTGTCGGCCATTGCTCTTCAATATTATGACAATGGAAATAATGAAGCTGCAATGAGGGTGAATCGGAAAGGATCGAAGCTTGTGATCGGGCTCTACGTGTTGGCTAATATGATTTTAGTTGGATTAGCCATTCTATAGAAATAAAATTTCATACTTTATTTTTAGTGTCAACGACAATGGTAACCGGTCCGTCATTGACCAGACTTACTTTCATATCGGCACCAAACTCACCTGTTTGAATCGGCCTTCCTAATTGCATGGTTACTGATTCAATGAATTTTTCATAAAGCGGAATCGCAACATCAGGTCTCGCGGCTTTGATATAGCTAGGGCGATTTCCCTTCTTAGTACTTGCCTGAAGGGTAAACTGGCTTACCAGAATAATATCTCCCTGGGCATCTTTCACACTTACATTCATTACATCAGCATCGTCATTGAATATGCGCAGGTTCACCATTTTTGACGCCAACCAGTCGATGTCCTCCTGGGTGTCGGCATCTTCAATTCCTACCAACACTAAAAGACCATTTTGAATTTGAGCTTTTACGGTATCTTCTATTTGTACAGCTGCTGAGGAGACACGTTGAATAACTGCAATCATCTTTCGGAAGAACTTTTAGAAACCCTGCAACTCGCCAGACTCATGAATAAACTTTCCTTTCTTATTCTCCTGTGCAAAACAGATCATGGAGCGTGCTACTTTTATTGATTCAATACCTTTGTATTTTGCTGGAATTAGGAATCCGAAAACTTTATAAACTACTTTCGCTGCTTCTTCGCCAGTACGAGTCTCCTTTCGTGGTCCTATTAAGAGGGAAGGCCTTAATATATGAAATGAATCAAACCCCACGACACTGATCGCCTCCTCTACTTCACCTTTTACCTGATTGTAAAAAATACCAGAACTTTTACCAGCTCCTAATGAAGATACCAATAAAAATTTACTTGCTCCATTTGTCTTTAATTGGTTAGCCAGGTCTAAAGGATAATGCAAGTCGATTTTACGAAAGGCTTCTTTCGACTTTGCCTGTTTTATCGTAGTTCCCAGGCAGCAGAAAACGTCATCTGCTTTCAGTGCATTGTTATCTTTTATCTGGTTAGCTTCCACTACAATATTCTCGAGCTTAGGATGTGAAATTGTTATTGGCTTCCGGCTTAAGGCAATGACCTTCGAATATTCACTTCCTGCGAGCAACAATTCCAGCAATTGACCTCCAATAAGTCCGGTAGAACCGGCAATAAGCGCAGTGCGATTTTCCATGCATTAAAAAGTTTGCTGAATTTCTTTTCTCAGTTCCGAAAGCGCATGAGTAATCAAATCAACATTCTTGTTCATTACTGCTTCAAAAATTTTCTTTGACAAGTCAATGCTGGTAGCTTCCGGAGGTAGGTGAGAGGCTGATTCATTAATCAGGATAATAAGATCTTCTTTTGCATTCCGAATTTGATTCCACACATCTTCTCCCATATACACTTGCTGCGAAGCATTGTGGTTATATTCATTGCGAATTTCATCCAGCAACACTTTTTGAAGGTCACGACCGGAGAAACCAGGATTGTTAAGTCGAATCAGCAGATTCTGAGGTGCGATGCGTTCCAAAAACAAAGTCATTCGCTCATAAGCCTGAAGCCGGGCGGGTAAAATTGTTTCAATACTCCGGGAGCGAACTTCCAGTTTCTTGAGTTCAATCTCCCTCGTTATAAAGGCGCGTACGGTAAGAAACACCGCATACAGCACCAATGAGGCCGGTATGATTATTTTTCCAAATTCAATCAATGCTTCCATAAGAATTAAATCAAGTTCAAAGGTGTTTAAAATTCAGATATTTTTGACCGTTAATTTCAATTACCTAATGTTTGAAACTATAAAACCTATCGGACTAACCTCAAAAGCAGCCGAAGAGGTTCGTAAAATTATGCAAACGAAAAATATTCCTGCCGATTATGGATTGCGGATAGGAATTCGTGGAGGTGGATGTGGAGGTGTTTCGTTGATCATTGGGTTTGATAAACAAAAAACTAACGACCTCGCCTATCAGGAAGAAGGCATCGAAGTGCTCATCGACAAAAAACACACCATGTACTTGATTGGAAAACTGGTTGATTTCTACGAAGGAGCTGATGCAAAAGGATTCATGTTTGTTGATCAAACACCTGTCGCGAATGAATAAGCTGTTCTACTTCTTCTGATTTACGGTTACGGTTGCCTTCTTACATACTCCACCAATAGGAGGATTAAATTTCGAAATCTTCACTTCAACGGCTCTTGCTTCGCTGAAGGAATCCAGCGTTTGTTTTGCAATGGCATAACAAACTGTTTCCAGAAGCTTGGAAGGTTTGGCCATTTCTTCTTTTACAATGGCATACAGGTTTTCATAATTGATCGTACCGTTCAAATCATCCTGAAAAGCAGAATCAGAAAACTCGGTATCCACCATCACATCGACTTCAAACTTATTTCCGGAAGATCGCTCGTGCGGATACACGCCATGATAGGCATGAAATTCAAGCCCTTCTAAAGCAACTTTACCGGTCATTGAATATCGTCAAAGAATGACTTTTGCATGCGGGGTTGCTTCTCCACGGTAGCCATGGCGTTCACCAGCTCCGGGGCTGGAGTAGAGGTGAATACAGGCACAGGCGCTGGAGAGGGAGTTGGCATGGTAGGTAGCGCGCTCTTAATTTCTTTTTCGATTTCCGCATTAGGAAACAATGCTCTCTTACTCTCGCGCTTTGCTAATGCCAGGTGTTGATCAGGATCAAAATCGCGTGTGGCATTTTTTGCGCGCTCGGCACGGTCCATGGTTTCACCAGCCAAACGCTTGAGATCTGAAAGCAAATTATCGCGATGCAATTCAAGCGTTTTATAGTGTTCGCCCATGGATTTGAGGCGCTGTTCCATTTCATCAATCATCTGCCTCGAAATCATTTCGGCTTCTTCGATGGCGTTTTTTGCTTTTGTCTTCGCTTCACTCAACAAAGCATAAGCATTAAGCTGATTCTCTCTCAATATCAATTCAGCTGTTTTATTGGCCTGCTCAATTACGCTTGCTCCGGTATCTTCTGCTGTCTTCAATGTTCTGAATAGCGAACTCTCCACCTCACGAAGTTTTGACACCTCGCGTTCAGTTCCTTCCAGTTTTATACGAGCCTCTTTGGTTTCATTTAATACCCGCTCCCATTCCTGCGAAAGGGTTTGTAAGAAAGCATTTACCTCATCTTTGTCGTAGCCACGAAGCACTTTCTCAAAGGCCTTCTGGCGGATTTCCAGCGGTGTGATTTTCATATGACGGGTGGATTAATTGAAAGATTAAAAAATAATTAACTTAAAAAAAATACTAATCCATAGCTCAAATGTATAGAATTGTTTTGAAATAAGCCTAATAATCTGTGTGTTATGCAAATTCTAAGCATCAAATTTCAACCTCCAGACAGATAAGGTACGGTCGTCACTGGCACTTACCAGTTGATCATTAAACGAAGTCCAGAACAATTTATTGACTGAGGTGCCATGCCCTGCATGACGGGCCTTATCAATTACTTTTAACAATTTCAATTCTTTGGCATCCCACACCTTGATGGACTTATCCATGCTGCCTGTAGCAAAATGATTGCCCGATGGACTGAAAACCATATGATTGATGGCAAATAGATGAGCACCCACTTCTACAATCTGCACGTAGCCGGAATGTACATCCCACACTTTCAAATGAGCATCACGCGACCCACTGATCAGAAATTTATAATCAGGCGTATAACGAAGTGTAAACACTGAATTTTGATGAGCATGAAATTCAAGCTTCAATGCATAGTCATCCAAAGAAAATATGCGAATGAAATAATCACTATAGCCTACGGCCATCTCTCCGGCAACCGGATTAATGGCGATTACCCGGGCACTTTTTAGTGAGGCTTCCAGCTTTTTTTTCACCATCCATTTTTCTAAATCTACAATCGTGACAGAACCATCACCCGATGCAACTAAAACATCATTCTGAAATGACTGAATATCAAAGATCGATGCTGAAGAAAGTTTTAATGATGCGATCTCTTTCTTTTCTTTCCAATCCAATAAGTGAATGCCTTCATAATTATGACCGGCAATTAGGTGATCTGCCTTGTACAAATAATGAATGGCATATACTGAGTTGGGCAATTTGGCAATCAACTCACCCTCCTCAGGCGCTGCAAGATTCCACCTCACAACCATCCCATCACCGCCTGCCGAAAAAATATGAGCAGCGCTATCGGATGCCTCAACCGTATAGACACAATCGCGGTGGCCAGTTAAGGAATGAAGTTTTTCTACTTGTATCATGGACCTACTAACCCCTCTCAAAAGTTGTTTGTTCGGTTAATCCGATTTTTTTACCAAAATTGTATCATTAAGCCATACAAACCTATGCCATTGATTAAAATACAAAATACGGGCAATCAAAGCGCATGGGCTTTGTGGTTCATTTCAGAAGATGAACAAGAATTCGCTTCCCTTATGGAAGAGCAACCCGATGCAACCATTATCAACCCCATCAAAAGGTTGGAGTGGCTTGCAGGCCGTGTACTTCTTCGGCAATTAACAGAACAGGTTGGGCTTACCTACCAAGGAACATTCAAAGATGAATACGGCAAACCATTCTTAAAAAATCTTCCTCATCATATTTCCTTATCGCATTCCTTTCCCTACGTGGCGGCTCAAATCGATTTACAGGAGGACATAGGTATTGACCTAGAACAACCAAAATCAAAACTACTTACTATTGCACACCGTATACTCTCGCCAACAGAATTAATCGATGCTGGCCAGGATGTGGTTAAGCATTGTGTCTACTGGTGTGCTAAAGAAACGATGTATAAAGCGTACGGTAAAAAAGGATTACACTTTTCAGATCAACTTCACATAAAACCGTTTGTCTTACTAAATGGCGGTGACCTCTATGGAAGAATTAACGCGAAAGGTCGTTCGCGCGATTTAACCATGTCCTATATCATTCAACCCGACTATGTATTGGTCCATACTAAAACTCAATCCACATGAAATCAATTCTTGCTTTTATTTTCATCCTGGTTAGCGCCACACTTCAAGCGCAGGATGTAAAGAATTTTACTTTACCGAATGCCCGGGATGGCAAAGAGGTAGCACTTGCTAGTTACTCTTCGTCAAAAGCTGTGGTGATTATTTTCACGAGCCACGAATGTCCGTTTGATAATTACTATAAGGATCGGATAAAGGAACACATTCAAGCCTATGCAGGAAGGGTTCAGTTTTTATTGGTTAATTCGAACACCGAGGAACAGGAAAGCGCAGGGCAAATGGCCATCCACTACACCGATTTACAAGTTCCTTATCTGGCAGATAAAAATCAGACGGTGATGAGTTCTCTGGGTGCAAAAAAAACACCGGAGGTATTTGTCTTGACCGCAGGAGGTGGAAAATTTAGCATCGCTTATAGCGGAGCCATTGATGATAACCCACAATCAGCAAAAGCTGCGAGGCAATATTTTTTAAAGGATGCTATTGAAAAAGTTTTGGCCGGTCAGAAACCTGATGTTTCAACTCAACGCGCCACCGGATGTACGGTCAGAAAAAAATAGTCAGGCCGTATTTGGCAGCAAACATGCTCTAACTGAATCATTAAAAATTAATGCGATTATAAAGAGTTCTTGTTACTTGTAGAAAATACTAAGCCCCTATGCTTAGCATCAGACAGGGGCTTTCATGATCGTATCAAATACAAGTTAGTTGTTCAAAATCTTAATGGCTTTCTTAATGGTTGTTTCTGAAACACCAAATTCCTGCGAAAGCATTCGCACGCTTTCACGATACCCCCTACTATTTTTTCGTAGTTCTTGGTAGCGCATGTAATACTCTATGTAAGAAAGTGTACTTCCGCTCAGTAACCCCTTATGATAGAGATAATCAATGATACCGTTACGGTATAATTCCAGCACATTCATACCCATTTGTTAAGCATCCTTCACAACCTTAATAGCTTTCTTAATTGTGGTTTCAGAAACTCTGAACTCCTTGGATAAACAGCGAACACTTTCGCGATATTTCTTACCATGCCCGCGCTCTTCGAGATAACGAGTATAGTATTCTACGTAGGCCAGGGTACTGCCACTCACTAACCCTTTGTTGAACAGGTAGCCGATGATACCTCTTTGATACAAGTCTAAAACACTCATAGTTTTTTTGTTTAATGATTACCCCTAGTGTCATTATTGTACCAAAATAAAAAAAGGTTAAATAACATTAAAAATGAGGTTAATGGTAGATTGACCCATCCCTTTTTGGGAATAATTTGATGGGCTTTGTATCAAAGTGGGTCAGCATTTAATTGACCAGCTGCCCAGGGTAGAAAATGGAGATCAAGCGAAAAGCGTGGAACTATTCGATAGAATTAGAGAACGGGTTGTTGGTTTGCTAAAAAGAGAACGAATCATCCTTTAAAAAAAAGAATCCCGCTGCACCATGCAGCGGGATCACTCTCTTTTTTAGTGCAAGCAGAGAGTTAGGTTCTCATCTGATCTTCGGCAACCTTCTCCAAAGGCGAAGGGTATCAGCCAAAAGCAATTAATATCTGTAATAATCTGGTTTGAAAGGTCCTTTCACTTCCACACCAATATACTTAGCTTGTTCTGGTGAAAGTTCCTCCAATTCAACACCGATTTTCTTCAAGTGCAAACGAGCTACTTTTTCATCCAGATGCTTAGGGAGCATGTACACTTTGTTTTCATACTTATCGGTGTTCATCCACAATTCAAGCTGAGCCAATGTCTGGTTGGTGAATGAATTAGACATAACAAATGAAGGGTGACCTGTGGCACAACCGAGGTTTACCAAACGGCCTTCTGCCAGCAGAATTACCTGAAGGCCATTCTTCATAGTATACAAATCTACTTGTGGTTTCACTTCATCCTTCGATGCGTTCTTGTTTAACCAAGCTACATCAATTTCATTATCGAAGTGGCCAATGTTACAAACGATGGCCTTGTCTTTCATCGACTCAAAGTGACGACCTAAGACAATTCCTGAGTTTCCGGTTGCCGTAACTACGATGTCGGCTTCTTTCACGGCCACATCCATTTTCTTTACAGCAAATCCGTCCATTGCAGCTTGCAATGCACAGATCGGATCGATCTCCGTAACAATAACACGTGCACCGGCACCACGCAATGAAGCGGCAGAACCTTTGCCCACATCTCCGTAACCAGCAACAACAGCTACTTTTCCAGCCATCATCACATCGGTAGCTCTGCGGATAGCATCTACTAACGATTCTTTGCAACCATATTTATTGTCAAACTTTGATTTGGTAACAGAGTCGTTGATGTTAATGGCAGGCAGTGGAAGTTTTCCAGCATGCTGACGTTCCACTAGGCGGTGTACACCTGTCGTAGTCTCTTCTGAAATACCTTTAATGCCAGCTACCAATTCAGGATAACGATCCAATACCATGTTGGTTAGGTCACCACCATCGTCAAGAATCATGTTCAAAGGCTTACCATCCGTAAAGGCATGCAAAGTTTGCTCAATGCACCAGTCAAACTCCTGCTCATTCATTCCTTTCCAGGCATACACAGGGATTCCCACTTTCGCAATGGCTGCGGCAGCGTGATCCTGAGTCGAAAATATATTACATGACGACCAGGTTACTTCAGCACCCAATTCAATCAATGTTTCGATCAGTACGGCAGTTTGAATTGTCATGTGCAAACATCCGGCAATACGAGCGCCTTTTAGAGGTTTTTGAGTGCCGAATTCATCACGCAGAGCCATTAAACCGGGCATTTCGGCCTCAGCTAATTTGATCTCTTTGCGGCCCCATTCAGCCAAAGAAAGGTCTTTTACCTTGAATTTCGTTTGATCTGTTACTGTCATTTTTGTGTAGTTTCAATTTTGGAACACAAAAGTAGCATAATGGTTTAAGATTTACCATTAATTAATTGAATTGGCAAGTGTAAGTATCTGATTAACAAATCCATTAAACATGTGTTGATCTTATTGATTGTTCTCCCTCGTTGTCACTAAAAATTTATACCGATGACCAAACCCGTTATTCAAGTTGATATAGTTTCCGATGTAGTATGTCCATGGTGTTTTATTGGCAAACGAAGAATTGAAAAAGCCATGACAGCCCTCAACCATCAATTTGATTTTGAAGTGAGCTACCTGCCGTTTGAGTTGAATCCCCAAACTCCTGAAGAAGGATTTAACCAGAAGGAATACCTCGTCAAAAAATTCGGGGGTGAAGAGAAATATCATCAGATCACCAGCCATGTGACCAGCGTTGCTGCAGAGGAAGGGTTGCAATTCGATTTCGATAAGCAACGTGTTTCGCCCAATACCAAAGATGCTCATCGTGTGATCTGGTTCGCCAAAAAAGAAGGGAAACAACTACAGGCTAAAGAAGCATTTATGAAAGCTTACTTTGAACAAGGTGTTGACCTGACTAAAAAAGAAAACATAGTATCCATAGCTTCCGCGGTGGGTTTAGATGCATCACGGGTTGTTGCATTGCTGGATTCTAACGAAGGATTGCAGGAAGTGAACGAGCTAGAACAACTGAACTATCAGCGGGGTATAAGCGGAGTTCCGTTTTATATCATCAACAATCAACACGGAATTTCGGGTGCTCAACCTGCCGATGTTTTTATTCAGGCGCTGAAAGAAATAGGAACTGAGGTCGCTTCCTCGCAGGGTGAAGCGTGTGATGTAGAAAGTAAAAATTGCTAGTCTCTTATTTCTCCTTAAAAAGATCTGAGTCTTTGATCACTGCGGTGTATACGCTGGTTTTACCATTATCCATACGCGTCCAGATCGGTGCAATCACACCGTTATGGGCGGAGATGTTTGTGTAGTCTCCAAAGAATTTCGAATCCGTAGGAACGAAAGGACTTTCACTGATCTTCTTCTCCTTGAATGTGCCACCGCCATCGGTAGAGTAAGCGATGTAAACATCCGTTTGTAAATCATCATAGGCTCTGCGATCGTAATAGACAACATATAAATAGCCTGTGCCTTCATCTACCGACATCCAGGGAAGGAACTGGTGCTTGCCAGGTCCATCCTGATTGATGCGAATTGGTTGTGTCCACATATCACCTCCATTAAGTGAGCGCATAAACCATATGTCCGTATCATTCGTACCATTTCGCTGATCGGCCCAAACCAGGTATAAACTATTGCGCAGGCGGCCTTTGCTATTGTCAATCGTTAATACCGGCATACCATTGCTCCGGCTAAGTCCTGGAATATCCATTGACCAACCTCCCTCCTGTTTAGCAATCAGCAAATCGGTGCTAAGCCAGGTTGTGCCTCCATCAAAAGAGCGATCAAAATAGATATTTCCATGACTTGCCCACGACACAAACACGCGACCCTCATTATCGACTACCGGCACAGACCCTTCGTTGGTGTTATCATCATCGATGCAATCGCCCGGGTTCTGATTGATCTGCAAGGGTGTTGACCATTTTTTACCTTCGCTGGTTGACATACTGAACATGATGTTGGAATGACAATTAGGATCTTCTAAACCATAATGATCAAATTGAGTCCAGGTGGTATAAACATATTCCTTGCGTGGATGTACCGTTGCCCATTCTTTGTCCTGGTCTTTGGGAGGGTTGTGTCCAATCGATGCACCTTCGCTCCATGTCTTGCCTCCATCGGTTGACTTCTGGCAGACAATGCGATCGAGCCAAGCCTCATTGCTTCTGCCTTGCTTGCTTGGATCTGCTAAATGGAAATAATAAATATTTCCTTTTCTATCCGATACCAGGGCAGGGTCGCCAAATACACCAAAAGGTGATTCCAATTTCGATTCATTCCAGGTCTCTCCTCCATCCATCGTATAAATAGCGCGGTCCAGAACAACACCTGCTATGATGTTTTTTGAATCTTTCTTATTGATGGTAATGCTTGGCTCTACCGGTGGATACACACCATCAACCTGTTCCGCTAATTTAATATTCTTGTACTGGGCAAATCCAGTAAGGTGAACGAATAAGACAAGTGTGAGACTTAAAAACTTCATAGTTCCTATAGATAAATATTTCGCTAAGGTACTTCAAAAAATCAAACGCTTATGTTCAACCCTTCAACAAGATTGTATCTTTAAGTAATCCTCATCTTAATAATCACCTCTTCAAACCATTTCAACCACACCTAAAAATTTTTGAAAGTAATTAGCTCAGAGGCTAAAAGGCAATACTTTAGAGGTATTTGGTCAAACCTGTAATAAAACAAAAAAACTATTCCGGTTTTTTAAAAATTATCTCAAACAATCATGCACGATCCCTGTTTAACGAGCATAACTCAAAATGACAAGACTATGAAAACACAAAAATCACTTATCCTCGTAGGCGCATTCGCCCTGTTTGCTTTGATCATCACCAGCTGTGGCGATGGTGGAAAAGCGGCTAAAGAAAAAGCAACTCAGGATTCTATCCGTGTGGCTGATTCATTAACTGCTGTTCAGCGTGTTGCTGATTCTTTGGCTGCCTTGCCAAAGTCAATTGCAGAGACTGCTATCAATACTCCTAACTTAAGCACCCTGGTTGCTGCTCTTTCTGCTGGCGAATTGGTTGATGTGTTAAAAGGAACCGATGCATACACCGTATTTGCTCCAACCAATGATGCTTTTGCTGCGATCCAATCTACTGTGGATATGCTGTTGAAAGCGGAGAACAAAAGCAAACTTCAGAATGTATTGAAATACCACGTTGTTGCAGGAACAGTTAAGGCTGGCGATCTCACCGATGGTCAGGAATTAACTACGCTTCAGGGTGAGAAACTGAAAGTTTCTTTGAAAGATGGAAAAGTATATGTGGGTGGAGCTGAAGTCACCAATGCAGATGTAGCGGTAAACAACGGTGTGGTTCACATGACCAATAAAGTATTAGTGCCTAAGAAGATGTAATTGATTACGATTTCTTCCTTAGTGATAAAAAACCCTTCTCCCGCAGAAGGGTTTTTTATTTATCGGGCCACCCATGCCGTTACTATTTTGGATTTTCGATTTCAATGCTGATCTTATCCACTTTATTGAATGACCGAATCTAAAAACTATACGCTCACCGTAGCCATCACACTGGTGATTGCCAACATGATTGGCACGGGTGTATTTACTTCACTGGGTTACCAGGTGGGGCCATTGCCATCTGGTTTTGCTATCCTGGCATTGTGGGCACTCGGGGGTCTAATTGCTTTATGCGGTGCTTTTACTTATGCTGAAATCGCGACCGCCTTGAAGCGTTCAGGTGGTGAATATTTGTTTTTGTCGAAACTCTATCATCCTGCATTCGGCTTTTTAAGTGGATGGATGAGTTCAGTGGCTGGTTTTGCAGGAGCCAACTCTGCCGTTGCCCTTGCTATTGGCGAATATGCCACTGAAGCATCGGGAATACCCGGGCAAGTGATTGCCATTGTTGCCATCATAGCGGTTTCTGCAATACATTGGTTTGGAGTGAAAACCGGAGGCCGTGCCCAAACTATGCTTACCACCCTTAAACTAAGTTTAATCGTATTCTTTTGTGCCTCTCCTTTTTTCTTCGCATCAAACGCCACACACACCATTCATTTTCTTCCACAACCGGGCGATTGGGAATTAATCATGAGCCAGGGTTTTGCCGTATCGCTGGTATTTGTTATGTATGCTTATACCGGTTGGAATGCCTCTGCATACATTGCAGGAAATCTTGATAATCCTCGTAAGAATTTACCAAAGTCATTGATCATCGGCACCATTATCGTCATGATTGTGTACGTGTCATTAAATGCAACATTTTTATATGTGGCCTCATTCGATGAATTACAAGGTCAGAATGATATCGGCAACGTAGTAGCCCATAAACTTTTTGGAAGTACTGCCGGAAAAATCTTCTCTGGCATTTTCAGCTTTGCATTACTCTCTACATTAAGTTCCATGACCATTGCCGGGCCACGTGTAATTGAAGCGATGGGCGAAGACTACTCAATACTTAAAACCTTTTCAAAACGAAATCGGTACGACATGCCCTACATCGCTATACTGGCACAGGCAGCGTGGTCTATCTTTCTGGTGATGGTGAGTTCGTTCAAGGAAATCATACAATACATTTCAGTAAGCCTATCGTTTTTCTCGATGTTGGCCGTGATCGGCATTTTTATATTGCGAAAAAGAAACACTGAACCTGACTCCTTCAAAGTACCACTCTATCCACTTCCACCTCTCATTTTAAGTGCTTGCACCTGCTGGATGATCTATTATGTGGCGGTAACAGATATTAATATTATTCTATATGCACTGGCCTCGCTTGTACCGGGCTATCTGCTTTATCTATATGCCTCGCACAAAAACGGTAAGAACGTGAAGTAAGCGAGTTACCGTTTAACAAAATTCAGAGTCTTCATTGGCTAACTTTTAGTTTTTTAGTAAAATCTTAGATCCTATATGAAACACGTATTAGCTCTTATTCTCTTCGTTTCGCAGTCAACCTTCGCTCAAACCCTCACGGGTTTTTCCAGCAGCTCATCCGAAAAGCAAACGCAGGCCGAATCCGTTTTCCTCAATCAACAGGAAAGTGAACGATATAAAAATCATTTAAAAACACTTACCAAAGAACCACACATTACAACGTCCAAAGCCAACGAGCGCGTGCGTGACTACATGGCCGAGGTGATGCGTAAGGCGGGTTTTCAAGTAGAAATTTTTCCTTACGATGTTTATTTGCCTGTGATGCCTGGCACCGCCTCCGCAGAACTTGTGGAGCCTATTCGTTTGCCCCTCAACAATAAAGAATACATCCATAAAGAAGATCCGTTTTCAGCAGATCCGAATTTATACTTTGGATACAATGCATACACCGGCACCGGTGATGTAACTGCCGAAGTCGTGTATGCCAACTTTGGTCGCAAAGAAGATTTTGAAAAACTGGCTGCGATGGGTATTTCCGTGAAAGGAAAAATTGTGATCGCACGCTATGGCGGAAACTTCCGCGGCCATAAAGCAAAGTATGCCGAACTACATGGTGCTGCCGGCCTCATCATTTTCACCGACCCGGGTGATAGTGGCTATGCAAAAGGACTCGTATATCCCGAAGGACCATTTTATAATGAAAGTGATATTCAACGCGGATCGTTACTTACCCTGGATTGGTTTGGCGATCCGTTAACACCCTTCGAGCCCGCACTTCCGTTGGATGGCAAAAAGAAAATCGTTCGTAAGAAACCTGAAGAAGTAAGTGGCATGCACAACATTCCTGTGTTGCCATTGCCTTATGGATCAGCGAAAGAAATCATCGGACGCATGACAGGCAAGCCCGTGCCTGCTGGATGGCAAGGTGGATTGCCTTACACCTATCGCCTTGAAGGCGGGCCCGCGTTGAAAGTGCGTGTAAACGTAACACAGAAAAGAGAAATACAGCGCGTATATAATGTGGTGGGCACACTGGTCGGTTCTGAACTTCCAAACGAGTGGGTAATGGCCGGTTCACATTATGATGCCTGGGGCTTTGGTGCTACCGATCCTAACAGTGGGACTGCCATGTTACTGGCGTTGAGCGAATCGTTAGGTAAACTTTCGCAGGCTGGTTATAAACCCAAGCGCACCATTAAGATTGCCCATTGGGATGCTGAGGAACAAGGCGTGATTGCTTCCAGCGAATGGGTAGAGCAATTTCGTGATGAACTCGATGCCAAAGGTGTGGCCTACTTAAATGCCGATGGTGCCGTGTCTGGAAAAAACTTTGGCGCAGCATCCAGTCCTTCGTTAAAGAATTTGTCCATGGATGCAACCAAAGCGTTGCAATATCCTGATTCATCAAAAACACTCTACGATCATTGGATTGGAAAACGCGGAGCTAAAGAACCGCCATTGGGAAACTTAGGTGGTGGCTCCGATCACATTGCTTTTTATACACATGTGGGCATACCCTCATGGGGAGGTGGCATGGGCGGCCCTTCGCTCTATCACACAAACCACGATAGTTTTTCATTCTATGAACGCTTTGCGGATTCTTCCTTTAAGATGGGACCATTAGTTGAAAGCGTGTTTGGCATCATGGCCTTACGCCTGGCTAATGCCGATGTGATCCCCTACAATGTAAGCCGCTATGGCACCGATTTAAGAACACACTTTGAAGGATTGCAAAAACTGACCAAAGCGTATGACAAATCGGAAACCGCATTTTCATTTGATGCGTTGATCAAAGCAGCCGATGAACTAAAAAAAGCCGGTGAAGAAAGTGAAGCCGCAATGAAGACAGCGAACGAAGCCAACAGAAAAGCCATCAATGCAGAATTACTTTTGCTAGAACGCCAGTGGATTGACAAGCAAGGCATGCCTTACGGAAACTGGTTCCGATCCTTATATGCCTCACCCGATCCATACAGTGGTTATGCTTCGTGGATGTTGCCTGGATTTCAATATGAAGCCGCCAATAAATCTACGGCCAACTTAAAAATGTGGGAGCAGAAATATCTGGATACGATCAGCCGATTGAAAACGAAGATGGAGACGATTACAAAATTGGCGAAGTAATTTACCAGAAATAAGACAAGCGCTAAATCCGATCGTAAAGAACGAACATGAAAAACCATGTTGATCTTACTGATGATGACTTTGAGCAACAAGTTTAAAATTGGTTGATCGATGTTGCCCTGTTTATGCAGGAGGCTCATCTAAGACTGGGCTGGTTTCACATTGAAAAGTATGGTGTAGAAAAAGCGATTACCAACATTTGCTCTCAACTCAGGCGATATGTTGAATTTCTCGGACCAGCGGACAGGTATATTGAAACCGTTACCATTACCGCGATCAGGGCTGTGTACCATTTCAAATTGAAAACCGATGCCAGCACCTTTAGCGAGTTCATCGCGAAAAACCCAAGACTGAAAAACACCTTCAAAGAACTGCTCACCCATCATTACGCTACAGATATTTTTAATTCACCCAATGCGAAAGTGCAATATCTGCAACCTGAATTATTACCCTATGATTGAAAGGTTTTGTAGTGGATGATAAAAATAGAAAGCCGTTCGGATAAACGAACGGCTTTTCTTTTGGCAAAATGAATGCTACGAGTTCGCGAGGAATATAAGGATACTCGTAGCTGTAAAGACTTTTCACTAAAAGGTTTATATTTAAAGAATGAAGAAAATCATCCTTAGCAAGCCATTACGGGTGGATCAGGATGATAAACTCATCCTTATATACGAGTTGGTGGCAAGTGTAAAAAACAAACCGCATTACAATAAAACTGAATTTAGATTGAATTAGAAACAAAAACAATATGAGCAAAATATATATAATAAATAGGTTAAAATGGTATTATCCGTTGGAGAGATTCAATGCCTTCTTCTTTTTAGGAGTTTTATTCTATGTAATTTATAATTATGGTTTTCTCAACACAATATTTCTAAACTATGGATTGTTGATTATGATTTTAATTCTGTTTCAGGGACAGCACTATTGGAAATTGAAATTATACAGATTGACAAAGAAAGAGTTTAATCAAAATTATAAAATTGATTTATTCAAAAGATTCAAAAAAATAAATATTGTATTGATTTGGTATATTCCGATTACTTTATTGCTACAACTATTAATGAATAATTGGACTATTAAGCCAAATGATTTATTTGGTTGGGCAGTTATTGCAAATATTCTTGGAATTTTAGAGCATATAAATTATTACGATAAGCAATTAATGATTGACAATATTTATGATTGGAAATATTTGATGAGAAATAAAAAACTCAAAATAGCCAGCTTAAAAAAAGATCTTGACGAAAATGAAATATAAGAACACCAGCCACCAACAGCACCTACCCGCAAGCGGGGTTTCGGTGCTCGCAGGATAGGAAATAAGTAAAATTAAAATATTGACACGTAAATAGTTTAGTGATAAAAATCACCGCCTGCGTGTAGCCGCGGAACGTTATTGCTAATGCTAAAAATGTAGCGGTAACAAATAATTCATAATAAAAGAACAAACTTCGCAATGGAAATGAAGAACAAAACCAAGGAAGAACTTATAATTGAGTTGAGGGAATTACAACAAAAAAATATTTCTTTAAAGTCTTTAAAAGATAAGCACGTAGCTGAATTGATCAATGCGGATAAAAACCTTGCTTTTCAAAACAGAGAGAAAGAAAAAAGGGCAGATGAATTAGGTCTGGCTATCAAAGAACTCGCCTTTCAAAACGAGGAGAAAGAAAAGCGGGCAGATGAACTAATCATTGCGAATAAAGAACTTGCATACCAAAATGAGCAGAAAGAAAAACGGGTAGCTGAATTGGTGCTTGCGGATAAAGAACTTGTTTTTCAAAACAGAGAGAAAGAAAAAAGGTCAGATGAGTTAGGTCTGGCTAACAAAGAACTCGCCTTTCAAAACGAGGAGAAAAAAAAGCGGGCAGATGAATTAATCATTGCCAATAAAGAACTTGCCTACGAAAATGAACAGAAAGAAAAACGGGCGGCAGATCTTGTAATCATCAATAATGAACTGCACCAATTAATTCAATTAAACAAAGACAAAGACAAGTTCTTCTCCATCATTGCTCATGATCTGAGAGCCCCGTTCAATTCTATTATCGGTATTGGTGAAATTCTCAAAGAACAAATCAGAAAAAAGGAATTTGAAAAAACTGAGGAGCTTGCAGATATGATATCTCAGTCGTCATATAAGGCAATGGATTTACTGATGAGCCTAATGGCATGGGCGCAATCGCAATCCGGCAGAATGGACTTCAAAATGGAATACTTCAATATAATTACCCTTATTGACGAAGTGACATTTTTATTTATTGACATGACCAAGCAAAAGCATATCCTCGTTTCATGTTCATTGCCTCTAAGTATCCAGGTAAATGCTGATAAAGAAATGATAAGCACAGTTTTGAGAAATTTGATTTCAAATGCTATAAAATTCACACAGCCTGAAGGAAAGATTGTCATTTCAGCAGTGGCCAATCAAGGCGAATTAATTTTTTCCATAAACGATACTGGCGTTGGAATATCAAAAGAGGGAATCGACAAACTATTCAAAATTAGTACTAGTTTTTCAACACCGGGTACGCTCAATGAAAAGGGATCAGGATTGGGTTTGGTTCTCTGCAAAGAGTTTATAGAAAAAAACAAAGGAAAGATTTGGGTAGATGATAGCGTTGGAAGCGGGACAACAATTTGCTTTTCATTACCATTAAATATTGATAATGAACCGGGTATTGATATGTCAAAACAATAATAGCTTAGGAAATGAATTAGATTTTTTACTAAACTAGCGAAATCAAAGCACCTGGCTATAATCGAGTAGCCCACCTCGACAGTTGTAACTGACAAGGTGAGGCTCTTACTCTTCTGTACGTACGGGTCTCGTATACAGCGGTTCATTAAGTTGTGGAGATACTTTTCATAGTAAGAAAGCATGGATTCATATCCTCTTTGCATCAACCGTTTCAAGGTGATGGTTGTTACCAAGATGCACATAAGGGACTTGCACTCTTTGGATAATCAATCTATATTCCCGTTTGGAGTATAAACACGCCATACTGGGCGCACATACGGTGCATATGCACCGATCACGTTATCGACTACTTTAAACGCATCTAATAAACTATCACAATGGAACACACACATCCGGACTTTTGGCAGATCTACTGGAATAACCTATAATTCTTGAAAGGCTGCTATCTTTGTGTTTGACAGTGGGGAATAAAAGTGGCTCATGCGTTTTGGAATAGGGATGGACTTTTTTCAAAACACAAAGCACTTTGTTTTACCCTTATGCTCCGGGCATTG
>CANIVF010000035.1 GCA_947470895.1 Bacteroidota bacterium | reverse complement strand
TGGCACTAAATCAATTACCTGCCGGATTACTGGTTTATTATTATTTTTGCTTCTGCGGAAGAGGCTCATTCTTTTAAGATTTAGACACCTCAAAGGTTTAAACTTTTTCCGCTACTTTTATAAAGTGAACTTTCGGATAGTTATGTTTCATATTTACAGTTTATGTATTTACGGTTTCTATTCACAATCCTGTATTTTGCCATCGCCTCAAGTTCCGCGTTGGCTCAGGGTTTTTCTATTTCCGGAAGGGTGTTAGATGCAGAAACTAACGAACCTCTTCAGTTCGCCCACGTTTTTGTCGATCAAACTACACATGGAGCAATAACCAATAGTAATGGCGAATTCGCTTTAACCGATCTGATGCCAGGGGAATATCGGCTTGTATTTTCTTTCGTAGGCTTCGTCCTCTTTAGCCGATCTACTTCTATCACTGATCAGGATATGGTTGTTAACGCAAGGCTAGTTCCACAAAATGCCATCCTGCAGAATATTGAAGTAAAGGGGACAAAAGACAAAGAGTGGGAGAAAAATCTGAAAGAATTCAATAGGATATTTTTGGGTGCGGATGCCTTTTCTCATCAATGCAGAATTTTGAATCCGTGGGTTATCGATTTTGAATATGACCAAACAATAAAGAAGTTAACCGCAGTAGCTTCGCAGCCAATTGAGATTGAAAACAGAGCTTTAGGATATCTGATTCATTGTAGTTTGCAAAATTTTGAGTTCGCCTCAGAAGGATACCGAATAAAAGGTTTGTATCGGTTTAACGAAATGGAGGCTAACAATGAAGCTGAAGCAAAGCGATGGACAGGGAACCGAAACATATCTTATCAACGTTCATTAAGGTTCTTTTTTAAATCAATTATTGAAGGAAATGCTGAGACCAACGGTTTTGAAGTTTTTATTGATAAAAAACCTAAGAACTATTTATTGGGCTCCAGTTATTTTGCGGATGAAGCAGAAAAGCGAGTATTTAAATCAGATCTAAAGAAGTTTATTTTCCCCTATTCAAAACCCGGAATTTTTAAATTATTGAGTGCGGATAGATTGGAGGTGCATCATTTAATTTCTTATGCGCAAACTAAAGCCTACCGCGATTTATCCAGTTCTGTAAGCTGGATTGAATTTACCAATGGATTTATTCTCATTTCAAAGGATGGATCTGTCGTAAACATTGATGATGTTACAACGATTGGTGAATTTAATAATAACCGCGTATCATCCATGTTACCACTGAACTACATACCCGGCCGAGTTGTAGTGGTGAATTACCTGACAAAAGTAAATGTGGCATTACGCCTTCAAGAGCGAGTATATGTGCATACCGACAAGATCGTTTTCAATCCAGGAGGGAGAATTAGATTTAAGCTATATGAAAGAACAGCAAATATTGCAATACGTGATTCGTTGAGTGGAGTAGCTTATGTTGAAATGATTGATCAAGTAAAAAATATAAAAATCTCGCAAAAAGTAAAGTTGATCAGTAACGAAGCTGAAGGCGAAATTAATTTACCTGCAGATTGGGAACCTAATATATATTATTTGAGAGCGTATACCAATTGGATGAGAAACTATGGTAATGAAAATCTCTTCATCACTCCATTAATAGTTTCACCAACGGGTATGAAGATTATTTCAGATTGGAAGCCAAAGCAGGGGGGTGATTTCATAGTTACCTCGCCTGATGGAATATTCGGTGGGGAGGATGTTGAGATTATTGTTCAACTTGACTCAATCTCTAATGCAAAATGGTCAACGGGTTCAATATCTATAAGCGAGGCTGATGTTGCCGCATTTCCTTTTTCTTCTGATATAACTAGGAGCCTGGAATTTCCTCCAGCGTTAGCCAACGATGCCCTTTTGCGGTTGCCGCATGCGCTGGAGTATTCAATGACCTTGAATGGTAAATTTATCCATCCCAAAAATAAGCTTGTCCCTACTGTGTTGACTGCTTTTCGCGGAACGATGGATAGTGTCTATCGTATTAAAACGGATAAGAATGGAAATTTTAAAATTGAGAACCTTAATTTTTTTGACTCGTTAAGTTTTTCTTTTCAGGCAAAGAATAAAAAGGGAAGAGTTTTTGGGTCAACAGTTTTATTGCCATCAAGCCCACCAGAAGTCATACTGCCCGAAATAAATACCAGCTCACTGGACACTGTGGTGACAGGCTTGGTGCGTAAAGAAATCATAAAGACACACGTGGAATTGAAAACATCGCAAAAAGTTGAGACTGAAAGTTTGGTAATTGCATCCAGTGCTGCCGATGTCATAATATCAAGGGAGATGCTTGATAGGATGCCTGCCAAGCAAAGTATTTTGGATGTTCTGCAGAGCACAGTGCCCGGTTTTCAAATAAGCCCTTCTGGTAAGATCATATTGAAAGGGTTTAATCGTTCGGTCAATTTTGAGCCACTCGTGGTAGTGGATGGATTACCTTATTTTCAACCGCAGGCAAAAAACACTTCTCAACAAAGTATCCCGCAAAATATGGCAACTTCTCAAAACGATCAAAACTCCAGAAATGCACCAACAACAAATGCAAATCAAACAAGTCAGAATACTCTACTACAGGCTGTTGATATCCAAACCAATGGATCAGCAACTAGTAGCTTTGGGTATCTTACTACTGCTGATGTTAGTCATATAGAAATATCAACGCGATCGGATTCGCGATATGGTTACGCCAGCGCTGGAGGTGTGATCAGTATATTTACAAGAAAGGCCCTGGGTGATGAACCTGACAAAAAGATATTTGATGTCTACAGAGTGAAGGGGTATGCAAACAGTATAAAAGATTCGGTGATCGTTGATGATCAACGTCCCCACAGCTTGCCCTATTGGAATCCTTCGCTCGTCTTGTCTTTGAAGGAGAGGAGAAAGATTATAATCCATGTGCCCCGTAAACCAGGGCTTTACATGATAACCATATCCGCAACCAGTGAAGAGGGCAAACCATTACATGCTATCAATTATTTTCATGTCGACTAGACAAAAAGTATATTCACACTCAACATTGACATCCACTCAGATAATTTCATTTTAAAAACCGGCTAAAAATTCTAATCTTTAGAAACCTTCAGGAATACTATGAGAACTCTCTTTGGATTTGTTATTATTTTTTTTGTTGCCGCGGTTTCGATTACATCATGTAAGCAGAGCGGTTCTACGGCCGATGCTTTAGATTCTGTTGATTATAATCTTCATATCCGCCCGATTTTATCCGACCGGTGTTTTAAATGTCATGGCCCGGATGCCAATCAGCGCAAAGCAAATTTGCGATTGGATACGCGTGAGGGCGCGTTGGCAGCTTTAAAAGATAATCCGATTGCACACGCGATTGTACCCGGTGATGTCGATTTATCTGAAGTATTTTTACGAGTATCTACTGCTGACACATCGATTCAGATGCCGCCTCCCAATTCGAATTTATCACTTACCAAAAATGAAATTGATTTAATAAAAAAGTGGATTGAACAAGGAGCGAAGTATAAACCACATTGGGCATTCATTCCTCCGGTTCAGGCTGCCCTTCCGAAAGTCGATGAACAGGAATGGCCAACAAATGAAATAGATCATTTTATCTTAGCCAAGATGGGAGCATCAGGTCTCGAACCCAATGAGGCATCAGATCGTGAGCGTTTATTGAAAAGAGCAAGTCTGGATATTACCGGTTTACCTCCATCGGTTGACATGCAAAATCGTTTTCTTGCCGATCAATCCGACCGTGCTTATGAGAAAATGGTGGATGAGTTATTAGCCCAGCCCCAGTATGGCGAACGCATGGCGGTATATTGGATGGATGTGTCGCGCTATGCCGATTCACATGGATATCAAGATGACGGTCTGCGCACCATGTGGCCGTGGCGTGATTGGGTGATTCATGCGTTCAATAAAAATTACTCTTACGATCAGTTCGTTACGTGGCAATTGGCCGGTGATCAACTACCGAATCCCACCAAAGAGCAAATGCTCGCAACGGGTTTCAATCGCAACCATAAAATCACCCAGGAAGGTGGGATCATTGACGAAGAATACCGCATCGAGTATGTGACGGACCGGACCAATACTTTCGGCAAAGCTTTTTTGGCACTCACCTTCGAGTGTGCTCATTGTCATGATCATAAGTACGATCCTATTTCGCAGAAAGATTATTATCGCACGTTTGCCTTCTTTAATCGTGTTCCTGAAAAGGGTTTGGTGGGTGATATTTCGTTGGCTTCATTAGCGGATCCTCCAAAAATAAAAATCACCACCGAAGAGGTTAAGAACATTCTCACCTTTATTAATAAAAGAGACACCACTCCCGTAGAGGTGATGGTGATGAAGGACACGACCTGGAAGCGTCCCACCTACATACTCACACGCGGTGCTTACGATGCACATGGTGATGTGGTGGACGTAGGAATTCCTTCCGATATTTTACCGTATGATTCTACCTTGTATGGTACCAATCGGCTTGGTCTTACGAAGTGGTTATTCGATAAAAAAAATCCGTTGACTGCCCGTGTTTTTGTAAACCGTATGTGGCAGGAGTTTTTTGGTAGAGGTCTCGTGAAAACCAGTGGCGATTTTGGTATGCAGGGTGAGTTGCCATCCCACCCTGAATTGCTCGATTGGTTGGCGGTGGATTTCAGAGAGCATGGCTGGGAGGTTAAGAGATTGATCAAGCAGATTGTCACTTCATCCACCTATAAGCAATCTTCTGTGCTGAGTAAAGAAAAAATAGCTACTGATCCTGATAATGTTTTGTTGGCAAGAGGCCCACGCACGCGATTAACAGCGGAAGGTGTACGTGATCTTGCTTTGGCCAGTAGCGGATTAATCGTAAATGAAATCGGAGGACCAAGTGTGAAAGTCTATCAGCCTAAAGGCATTTGGGAATCATCCACTTCCGGTCGCGGAGTTCTTGCGCGCTACGTGCAAGATCATGGGGATAAATTATACCGTAGAGGATTGTACTCATTTATTAAACGCACGGTGCCCCCTCCCGGCATGCTGGTGTTTGATGGAAGCAATCGCGATCAGTGTGAAGTAAACAGAATGCGAACGAATACACCACTCCAGGCTTTGGTGTTGTTGAACGAACCCTTGATGTTGGAGGCTTCCCGAGTATTTGCCGAGCGCTTGATGTTGGAGCAATCCACCGCAGAAGAAAAAGTGAAGAAAGCTTTTCAGGCAATCGTGTGCCGTCAGCCAAAGCAAGAAGAGTTAACCTTGCTGCTTCAGTATTTTGAAGAGGAGAAGATGGGATTCAAGCGATCACCCGACAAGGCGAAGAGCTACGTAGCGGCTGGTGAATATCAACATGAGAAAATTGATGACATGATTTCGCTTGCTGCTTTGATGCAGGTAGTTCAAACTATTTATAATCTGGATGAAGCCATTACGAAGACGTAACGAAGATCGAGTTATCAATCAACGAAGTAAAAATTTTGAATCATCAATTTTGAATAGGGTATGAGCAAAGAATTTATTGATCATCGATTTCACATTACACGCAGACACTTTTTGGGCAAGGTGAGTTTGGGTTTAGGCTCTGTGGCGTTGGGTTCGCTATTGATCCCAGACTTACTTTCAAAATCGGAAGGTCCTATACAGGGATTAGGTCTTCCTCATTTCGCACCGAAGGCAAAGCGTGTGATTTATCTTTTTCAAAACGGTGCTCCCTCGCAGTTGGAGAGTTTTGATTATAAGCCAATGCTCAATAAAATGACCGGTCAGGAATTACCTGCGTCTATAAGAATGGGACAACGCCTTACGGGGATGACAGCCAATCAGGCTAAGTTTCCATTGGTAGGATCAAATTTTAAGTTCAATCAATACGGGAAGTCGGGTGCGTGGGTGAGTGAGATATTTCCCAACATCGCTAAAGTGACCGATGATATTTGTTTTATTAAATCGATGCATACCGAAGCGATCAACCACGATCCGGCACTCACGTTTATGCAAACTGGCGCTCAGCAGGGAAATCGTCCGAGTATGGGTGCATGGTTAAGTTATGGTTTGGGAAGTGAGAATAAAAATCTTCCCGCATACTGTGTTCTTCTTTCACGTGGTCGCGGAAATGGGCAAGGCGTGTATTCAAAATTGTGGACGAATGGATTTTTAGATAGCGTCCATCAGGGTGTGCAATTTAGTAGTAGTGAAGAGCGTGTGTTATATCTGAAGGATCCGGAAGGGCGCGATCGTGCAGATCGTAGAAAGATGTTAGATAATCTCGCGCAACTTAACGATTTGAACTATAAAGAATTTGGTGATCCAGAAATACAAACACGTGTGCAGCAGTATGAGATGGCCTATCGCATGCAGACTGCCGTACCAGAATTAACCGATCTTACCAAGGAGCCAGATAACATCATCAAAATGTACGGTGCAGATTGCCTTGTGCCCGGAACCTATGCAGCCAATTGTTTATTGGCACGTAAACTTTCTGAAGCCGGTGTTCGCTTTGTGCAATTGTATCATCAGGGCTGGGATCAGCACGGAAACATGACGGGCGAGATGACTCTCCAGGCCGAAGATGTAGACCGATCTACTGCAGCGTTGATTATGGATTTAAAACAGCGTGGACTTCTTGATGAAACGCTGGTGATCTGGGGCGGGGAATTTGGTCGCACCAATTATTGCCAGGGAAGTTTTTCAAAAGATAATTATGGTCGTGATCACCATCCTCGTGCCTACACCATCTGGATGGCGGGTGGTGGTGTGAAGTCCGGTATTACCTATGGCGAGACCGATGAATTTGGGTATAACATAGTAAAAGATCCGGTTCACGTAAATGATTTTCATGCCACTATACTTCATCTGATGGGCCTCAATCATGAGCAACTTACTTACAAGCATCTTGGAAGAAGGTATAAGCTTACGGATGTAGCCGGAAAAGTGGTGGAGGGAATATTATCCTAACGTATTTCATGCAACGAGCAACCCGAATTTCTATCAACCTGATTTTCTTCATTCAGGTTCTTCTTTTGTTTCTTTTATTTTTTGAGCATAGAATTCAATTACCCGCATGGCTTCAGGTGGCGGGTCGCATGCACCCGATGGTACTTCACGTTCCGATCGGGATTCTGATTTTGCTTTTTGTGTTTATGCTGTTTAGAAACACATTTCAAAAGAAACAGTTTCGTAAGATCATGTTGCTTTGTTTGATGTTAGCTTCTTTATCAGCAGCGGTCACGGCCCTGTTTGGTTTTTTTCTTTCTATCGGTGGTGACTATGGTGTTGAGGCTTTGCAACAACATAAAATAAGTGGTGTTGTACTGAGCGTGATTACTTTTTTCATACTGGTGTGGTATCAAAATGTAAAGAAAAGTGAAATCGTTTTTTACAGTGCATTCGTATTTTCTATTTTGGTTTTGGTGCTGGCGGGGCATACAGGTTCAGTGCTCACCCATGGCGAAAATTTTGTCTTAGCACCAGTGACTAATAAAGAAGTTGGGGAATTGGATGTTAACACAGCTTCCTTATATCGGCTGGCCGTAATGCCGGTGCTGGAGAAAAAATGTTTCTCTTGCCACAACGAATCCAAAGCCAAAGGTAAACTGATCATGACCTCTATCGAGAAGTTTAAGCGTGGAGGAGAAAATGGTAAGGTCTTACTGGAAGGTAACTCCGATTCGAGTCGGATGATTAAATACATTCATTTGCCGTTGGATGATGATGATCACATGCCGCCCGATGGCAAGCCACAATTGAATACATTTGAAATTTCATTGTTGCAAGCGTGGATACAATCCGGTGCTAATTTTGAAAAGAAGATGAGTGACTTCGCAGATGATGATACGTTGAAAAAAATGGCTACCACTGCCATAGGTTCAATGATTGCAAAAGAAGAAGTAAAGCAGTACACATTTAAAGCAGCTTCTGAAGATGTAATTAAAAAGATGAACACTCCATTCAGAACGGCATTCCCCATCTACCAGAATAGTCCTGCACTGCAGGTCGACTTCTTTGTGAAAGAATCTTTTCAGATTGGTTCATTAGAAGAATTAAAGGAGGTAAAGGATCAACTGGTTGTTCTCAATCTTTCGAAGATGCCCGTGACGGATGTTGACTTAACGATCATTAGTCAATTCAAGAACCTTGAAAAACTTAATTTGAATTTTACGTCCGTGAAAGGGGAGGGATTGACTAATCTGAAATCGTTAAGTCAACTGCAATCACTTTCTTTATCAGGAACAGCTGTTAGCAAGGAGGCATTAAATTCAATCCTTTCAATTCCTGCTTTGGCTGAGGTTTTTATCTGGAACACTCCGATAAAGGAAAATGAAAAAGCGGAATTGGAGAAATCCTTTCCAAAGATCGTTTTCATTCATACATTGTTTAACGATCCAAGCAAGCTCGCGTTAAGCAAACCAATTTTACTCAACGAGGGTATTATCAAGAAGGGAGAGTTACTTCAATTGAAGCATACGATGCCTGGTGTTGCCATTCGTTATACACTGGATGGTAATAACCCGGATAGCGTTTCTAGTTCGCTCTACGAAAAACCAATTGTGGTAAATGAAACCGTGAAGTTGAAAGCACTGGCCTGCAAGGATGGGTGGTATTGTAGCGGCTTGTTGGAAATCACTTGCTACGTGGAAGGGTATAAACCAACGCAAGTCACTTTGTTAAAACCTGCCGACAAGCAATATCCCGGTGAAGGAGCAATCACTCTGACGAATAGACTTAAAGGATTCACCGATGTATTGAATGAACCTTCCTGGTTAGGCTTTCGTGAGAATGCGTTCGAAGCGGGTTTTACTTTTGGAAGCAACCCTCCATTGATTAAGAAAATCGTATTGAGTTATGCCGACAATTTAGGTGGTTATATTTTTCCTCCTGCCGAGGTTGAAGTGTGGGGAGGTGCTAACGCTAAGGAAATTAAATTGATCAAATCATTAAAAGTAAATCAACCCAAGTCTTATCGTTCTCAAAGTATGGAAGCTCTTGCCATTTCACTGGAAGCATCGACTTACACGTATTATAAAGTTGTTGCCAAACCTGTGAACAAACTTCCACTTTGGCATGGGGGCAAAGGACAGAAGGGATGGTTCTTTATAGATGAGATTTTCTTCTATTAATCCCAACTTATTTAGCGCTAACGATACCCTTCGCCATCTTAGGAAAAATCAGCCCGTGAAAAGGTAGTACAAGGTACCAGTAAACTCTTCCCCACAAGCCCAGCGGTTGAAAGGTTGCTGTTTGATGGAGAGTACTTTTTCCATTATTATTTTTTATTCGGAATTCAAGCCAGGCTTCTCCGGGTAGTTTCATCTCTGCATATAAGAGCAATCTTCCATTTTCCTTATCAGCAACCAACACTCTCCAGAAATCAAGTGCATCGCCTGGCTTTAAATCCACTTCGCTTCTGCGTCCTCTGCGCAAACCAACACCACCAACCATTTTGTCCATCACTCCGCGCATGCGCCACATCCAGTTGCCGAAATACCAGCCACGCTCTCCGCCAATGCGCCAAAGGTTTTCGATCACTTCGTTTTTGTTTCTTTCAAAGGCTACGATGCGCTGATCATTCAAAACTCCGTGCTCGGGCACTTGGCCGAAATCAAGGAAGTTATTATTCATCGTGTCGAGGGAGATAGCATCTTTCCAACTGGACACTACATTCTTCTGGTTGATTTTGTCAAAGGCTAACTGAAGGGCCTCGTGATAGCGAAAGATTTTTATAGGAACTACTTTTTGAATGCGAATGTCGTTGCAGATCACTTCGTTTTTCATGCTTGTGACCAATGTACGAGCCAATGAATACGATGTGGACGTAACGAAATATAACCACAGCGAGGAGAGTTTAGGAGAAAGCACAGGCACGGTGATGATCAACCGTTTTAGATTTCTGACTTTCGCGTAACCCAATAACATTTCTTTGTAAGTAAGAACGTCTGATCCACCGATATCGAACGATTGGTTAAAGGCTTCTGGCTTCAGCATCAAGCCTAGCAGATACTCAATCACATTTCGTATACCAATCGGTTGACATCGCGTTTTTAACCATCGCGGAGCAACCATTACGGGAAGTTTCTCCACCAGGTCGCGAATGATTTCGAAGGAAGCACTTCCGGATCCTATGATGATCGCAGCGCGCAACACCGTTGCCGGAATTTTTGACGTTTTTAAAATATCTTCTACATTTTTTCTCGAAAGAAGGTGGCTCGACAAGTCATCATCATTGACAATACCACTCAGGTAAATAATTTGTTTTGCTGTACTGCGATTGACGAGTTCTACAAAGTTCTTTGCTGAGTCGGATTCGATCCGTGTAAAATCTTCATGGTACGAACTCATAGAGTGAACCAGGTAATAGGCTACGTCAAAATCGGTAGGAGTTAAAGCCAGCGTTGATCCTTTCGAGAGATCACCTTCTACTACCGATATCTTTGCCAAATCTTCTTTCGAAAATTCATCCCAATCAAATCTGCGTTGATCACGCACCAGGCAAATCACATCATGACCCGCCTCAACCAATACGGGCAGAAGTCTGCGACCGATATAACCTGTAGAGCCTGTAAGAAGTATTTTCATAGGATTGTCATCAAATCTACTTAATTAAAAAATAAAGGCAGTACTGCTTCTGGTATCCACATTCGAGGCTGACCTGATTTAAGTATTTAAACTGTCTGCACTTTGGTAAAATCCGTCATCGTTTACTGATTCTGTTTCCGAAAATTGATTTTTGCAGAGTTGATTTGAATCGACCATGACCGATATCGCGTAGGGATTGGTGCTTCGTTACCCTACCATTAGTTCGTTTACGCCACATCTTAAAACTACTTTCTTTCATGTGAAGGCGCATAATTGCAATTACTTCCTTTTCCAATAATCTAAATTGGGTTTCAATGGCTTCAATAGGCGTGCGATCTTCCCACGCCATTTCGATGATCCGGTCGATGTCTACCTGGGTAAGATCGGGTGTTTTCATGATTTTAATTTTCAATTTTAACTAAACAATTATTTTAACATAATTGCTTGTGCTTTGTTTTATTAAAATACCATGATAGCAAATAAAAAATTTCTGGATAAGCAACGATTAGTAGGCGATAGAGAAGCTGATTTGCTCATCGCGAAAACTTTCGATTCGAATCAACAAGGGAGATTGTATGAGCTATTCAAATTAGACGAAGTAGCAATCGAACTTCAGCCCGAATCTGATCTGAAGATTTTTTTGATTTCTCAAAAGCCGCAACCTATTTGGTTTAATCAAAAGCGACTGAAAAAAGGGCAACAACTCTTTAAACAGTATGCATTGGAGATGATGGTGTTGCTTGGCGCGATGTCATTGCCCTATTGCTATGCTGCGTCCCCGGGAAACAAAGCACTTTATTTATCCGATAAAATGCGAAACGCACCCGGGAAGCGATTGATGGATACCGCATCATTCGTCATTGCGGTATTGACTCCCGGAACGTTAGAAGACGGAGAGACAGGACACATTCACATAAATAAAGTGCGACTTATTCATGCGTTGTCGCGGTATTACTTACAAAAGCAACCGTCCTGGAACATGGATTGGGGCTTACCGATTAATCAAGAAGACATGGCCGGTACCAATCTGGCTTTTAGCTATGTTATTTTGTTAGGGATGCAGCAGTCAGGCTATATTTTATCACAAAGAGAAAAGGATGACTTTCTTTTTGCCTGGCGGTACATTGGTTATCAGATGAATATTGATGAGAAATTGCTCCCGTCCTCTTTCCAGGAGGCGCGGCAGCTAGCCAATACCATTAAAACAAGAAATTTCAAAAAGACAGAAGAGGGGATCATTCTTACAACTGAATTATTAGGCTATTACAAAGCGAGCGTTCCTCCTGAGCAGGCCGACCTAGTGCCCTCACAAATTCGATATTACCTGGGCGAGGAAGTGGCTGAATACATTGGATTACCGATCGATCCCATTCGAGATCGGTTAGCTGCCACTATCAGCACCTTTAAGTCTTTGCAAAGTATGTTATCCGTGCAACCCAATAGTTATCAAAAAATGTTTTCTCAACATATGCGATTAAAGAAGAGGTTTACCGCGTAATCTATAGCGGTTTTTTCTTCAACTTATCAAACTGGTTATGAATAGCCAGGATAATCACACCAAACAGCACGGCCACTACAATCAAAATGATGTTCAACAGACCTTCGATCCCAAAAGAAAGTTTGATTAAAATAGTCGAAATAATAAACCCTGAATTTCGAATTACTCTATTGAATTTATCTGTGTGTAGAAAGGAAATTAACAGCAACAACACATCTGTCAAAATCAATATGGTAAAGCAGGTGTCGAAGAATATTTTGTTCACATCTTGAATAGATGTCATATGGTGGTTTTGCGAGAAGAAACTATCATAAATCCACTCGCCCAGACTAGAGAAGGCCAGCAGCACAAAAATTGGTACTAAGCACTTAGCAATAATCGTTTTCATCTTTATAAACTGAGTAATTTCCGATGAGAGTTCTCTTGACTCCGAATCGACTACACTCTTTCGGTTGAGCCGATAGAATAATAGGATGAGCATGAAAAGAATCATGGTGGCAATCAAATCGTATGTTAGTAAAAGATCGCTTGTCACTCTAAACCAGTCGGGTGTCAATTGTAGTTGAGATAAATCTTTGAAAATCCGCCTGATGACAATCAATGTCATAATTTCGTATTGCTTGCCGATATAGGTAGTGGTTGATTTGGGCAGGTAATAAATGAGTAGATACACTTCATAAATCAGAATGAAAGAGAAGGGCGTGTAAATCGCGGCAATGGGATTATTAAAAAGTTCTTTATAGCCGTCAAACGCTATCACTTTCCAATCCGCCAGTAAGATCAAAAAAAGATGAAGTAAGAAGCTGGCAATAGCGATGATCACGATCACTACTTCGCTCTTTTTGCGCGTCTCTTCAGAAAGTATTTTTGAATAGATAGAGTTAAATAGACTGGCCATTTTTGTTATTGTAAGTTGTTTGAGCCCTACACCTTAACAGCGAAACAACAAAATTGTCTTTTGAGCAGTCAAACTTATTGATTGGCAAAACAAAACCCGGTTTGCTATTGTCTAACGAAGAAGTGACAACGGGCTCTATTTTCCGATTTTTTCTGGTTTTACACCGGGCTTAGCATATTCATACCGATAGATTAACTGAGTTGAATAGTAGGCGTCTATCCCATTACTGCATAATGAGGAAGCTTTATCAAGTTCCAGAAAACCATCCGGCAACAGAATACTCTTCGCTAGCTTAACGTGTTGTAGTTTTCCAATGACCAGAAATATATTGTTGAGTTTAAAAGGAATAATTTATTCGAGCGTAAGCGCATACTTTACTATACTTTCTTTGACAAAAGGTGCTTGAATAGTCTCTATCCATTCAGCGGTTAGTCCAAGCTCATCAAAGTCGCTTACCTCTTCAGGATACTTAGCGCTTGTTTGATGAGCCAATTCTAAAAAGGCGGGATGAATGTGATTGATTGTACATGTCCCTGTTGATTGAATAATAGCAAGTGTATGCGGAGCTGCTTTGATTGGCCGATTGACAAAGCCAATGAGTGCAGGATCTGAACCCAAATGTATTACGCTACTAAAAATGGTTAGATTGGTTATTCCTTTTTGATTAATAGTCACAATGAAACTAACCGATTTGAAACCGGAAAGGCTATTGACAAAATTGGCACGATAAAATCGTTCCCAGGTTGCAATGGTGGTAGTGGAAAAATGTTGCATAGGTAACTAATGCAAATGATCAAAAATAGTTCTGGATTCTGCAAGGTTGATATACAAAAATGGTGATCCAATGCCATGAAGCACCATTTATTGGAAATTGATAAATTATTTCGGAAGAACCACACCATCAATAACATGAACAACGCCATTTGAGCTTTGTTCTCAGGTTTCAAAATAGTGGTTACTATTCCCGCAGGAAGTTTATCGAAAGCTGCGTTGGTGAGAGCCAACTCTGTGAATGGACCTGCACCCTTTAATGTGTTAACCAAATCACCGGCTTCGACAGCAGCCACTAAAGTGGTATGATCAGGTGAGCTGATGGCAATATCTACTACATCTTTTGATTGTCCGAATGATTCAGCAGAGATGGTAAAAGCAGCTAATGCTGGAAATAAGTTTTTTATAAAATGTTATTTAGTTTTCTAGTAAAACAGGCAAATCGACTTAATTATTTTTGCAGTTCATTTTTAAATAAAAATTTTAAAATCAAACATTATCTGATAAACCATGTTACATGAGCCGTTCAAAAAATAAAATAATGTAGATTGAGTCTAAATATCGATCTTATTAAGAATTTGTCTGCACACTTTTACGAATATTAATTTATCGACTATCTCTACTATTTTTATTTAATAGTTTATTAATCTCTTGAGTTGAACAATCGATCGATATTCTGCTTATAGTGTCTCAACTAAATAAATTATTATGAATATTGTAGAAACTGCTGTTAAACACGGTTCGTTCAAAACATTGGTAGCAGCTGTAACGGCTGCAGAATTAGGAGAGACTCTGTCAGGTACAGGCCCATTTACCGTTTTTGCTCCATTGGATGAAGCATTTGCTTCATTACCTGCTGGCACTGTGGAATCATTAATTGAGCCATCGAACAAAGCGAAGCTTCAAGGCATTCTCACGTATCACGTGGTCGCAGGAAAAGTAATGTCAACAGATTTAGCTGATGGCATGAAAGCAAAGACAGTGAATGGTGCAGAAATCACCATTACCTTGAAGGATGGTCGAGTATTGATTAACGATGCTGAAGTGGTCGTTGCAAACGTAGAGACTGATAACGGTGTGATTCACGTCATCAACAAGGTTATTTTGCCCGCATAATTTCAATATTTTTTAGCGAGGGAGACGTTGCAATGGCAGCGTTTTTCTGCTAAACTATTTTGATAATGAATGAATCCTTTCAGCAAACACTATTAAAATCCCCTAAGTTATTTTTATGTTCAAAAAATTTACAGCTATTGATAAGCTATTGCTACTATCGGCTCTTCTCTCGTTATTTTTTTCAGAAACACTTTGGTTCAAGGGCGAAAAAGAAGCCGCCATTTTTATTGGATTATGGGTTCCCTCCATTCTTGGGTTCGGAATCTACTTAAAGCTCATTAACAGCAAACTAAATGACTGAGCTCATTCCTTATTTTGCCGCCTTAATTACCTTGTTGTTTTCAAAGGGATTTTACTTGACCGTGCAAGAACTTAAAAGGAACAAGTAATCTTTTTCTGCTCCCATTCCATCAATCAAGAAAATCTTTTTAGGGTTTAACGTGAGTTGAGTAAAGATTCTTGACTTAACTCAATTTGGACAAATCGTTTGGAAATTAGCCCAGTGCCTTTTTATAAACTCGCAATACTCTCTCTCTCGCTAACTTATGATCCACCATTGGTTTAGGATATTGCTCCGTTCCAAATTCAGGAATCCACTTTTTAATGTACTCTAATTTTGAGTCAAACTTTTTAGTTTGTAATTCAGGATTGAACACGCGGAAGTACGGTGCTGCATCACAACCGGAACTAGCCGCCCATTGCCAGCCTCCGTTGTTGGCGGCTAAATCAAAGTCTAATAATTTTTTGGCGAAGTAGGCTTCACCCCAGCGCCAGTCTATAAGTAAATGTTTGGTGAGAAAGCTCGCCACGATCATGCGTACACGATTATGCATGAAGCCTGTGTTATTGAGTTCGCGCATTCCCGCATCCACAATAGGATAACCTGTCATACCTTCGCACCAGGCTTTGAATTCTTTTTCATCGTAGCGCCATTGAATATGATTATAGGCAGGTTTGAAGGCGTGGTTTTCTACTTGAGGAAAATGCCACAATATCATGTGATAGAAATCGCGCCAGATTAATTCATTCAGCCATACTTCATTTTTTTTCTGTGCAAGTTGTGCCAGTTTACGAATGCTCACGGTACCAAAGCGTAAATGCACACTGAGTTTTGTGGTTCCTTCAATAGCCGGAAAATTTCTTTGCTGATCATACTTCTCAACAATAGATTGTTTGATCAGGCGTTCCGGAAACGGTAAACCGGTTGCTTTATATCCGATATCTCCCAATGATGGAAGAGGTACTGGTTTTAATTTTTTGAATGATCCAAAATGACTTTCTGTAGCATAGCTTTTAAGGTATGCAGGAGTAATTAATGATTTCCACTTTCGACTATATGGCGTAAAAATAGTGTAAGGCTTACCATCATCTTTCGTCACATCCTCTTTTTCAAAGATCACCTGATCTTTGAAGGTCTTGAAATCCGCACCGTAGTTTGAAAGAATATTTTTTACTTGATCATCTCGTTTACGAGCATAAGGTTCGTAATCGTGATTCGTATAAACTGCTTTGGGTTTTAGTGACTTGAAGATGTCAATGGTATTCCCATGAAAGACCAGCAGTGAGCTTCCTGCTTCTTCCAGTTGATGTTGCATCACCGTAAGTGAATGGTGAATAAACTCCACTCTTCGATCATCTTTGTCTTCGAGTTTGTCGAGGATGTCAGTATCAAAAATGAAGATCGGTACTACATTCTGGTTTTCTTTTAAAGCATGGAAAAGCCCTGCATTGTCTTGTAATCGAATATCTCTTCTGAACCAAAAGACTGTGGTAGAAGAGTCGATGACGGAACTATTTTTTTGATTGAAGCGCTTCAATTTCTTTTTCGAGTTGATCGATGGCAACTATCTTTTGTGCGTACGATTTAAGATCTCCTGATCGTTGTACGTGCATGGCCTCTTCGAGCAATTTTACCCGTTTGGCCTCCAGTTTTTTCACTGGGTCTGATTTTAGGAATGAGAACATGCGTTTATAACAACCAGACTTGCCTTTAGTTTATATAAATTGAAGACTTAAACGCTAGAATTGACGGTTTAATGGGATTAGTTGTTATGCGAAACAGTTATTACCACATTTCCTGTCTTCTGTCTGGTTTCAACATAACGAGTTGCCTCGATGGTTTCTTCTAAAGGATAAGATCTGTCGATAACAGGCTTGAATTTTTTCGTTTCCACCAGTTCTTTTAAAAATTCGATATCTTTTTTACTGATGGTGGGAATTGGAAATAATACTTTTTTGCCTCCCAGCCATGGTGTGATCAGTGCGAGGAATGGATTTTGAGATAGGTAGCCAAGTTCGGTGGACATATAAATTCCTTTCTTTTTAAGTATAGGTTTACATTTTCCGAACGAACTTTTTCCCACCGCATCAAACACAACATCAAATTGGGTGTTTAATTTTGTAAAGTCCTGTTGAGTATAATCAATTACCTCGTGGGCACCAAGTGACTTTACCAGCGCTACATTTTTTGTATTGCACACTGCAGTAACTTCTGCGCCAAACCAGGTGATGAGTTGTACTGCGGCTGAGCCGATGGCACCTGTCGCTCCATTGATCAGTACTTTTTGTCCACGCTTTATGTTTGCTGCCCGTATGTCGCATAATGCATAGTGAGCACCTTCTGTAATCGGAGCGGCTTCTTCATAGGTGATGGATTCAGGCATAGTAGTGATGGAAGCATCTTCAGCTATGGTCATGTATTCTGCATGAGCGCCCAACGTGGTGTCATTATAGCCAAACACCTTATCGCCTGGTTTAAAACTTTTTACGTCTTTGCCAAGGCCCTCAATTACTCCTGCAAACTCGTTTCCACGAATTTGGTTATTGGGTTTGAGGAGTCCGCTGAAAAATCGACTGATAAAATATTCCGCGCTTCTGAATCCGCAGACAGTACGATTTACCGTGGTGGTATATACTTTTATGAGTACCTCGTTGTCTTTTGGAGTTGGCTTTGGCACTTCTTTTAATTGAAGCACTTCGGGAGGACCGTAACGGGTCTGGATGATGGCTTTCATTTGGATATATATCTTGAAGTTAATTGCCTGATATCGATGTTACTCATAATTCTTCTCTTCATTTCTTTCTGCAATGATTCGTTGCATGATATCCACTTTTGCGCCACGCAGCACGTAAATGGATATTTCTTCCTCCTTCGCAAAGCGATTGATTCTTTTGCTGGCTAAATACACGCTATCGAACAAAGGAATTTCTTCGGTTCTAGCTTTGTCTTCATCATCCATTTCTTTCACCAGAATGACATCAATAATTTTCTGATCAAGGTTAATCCAATCAATGTAGTCAGCATTAAAGGATGATGCGATTACTTGTTTATTCTTTGTGTAGAAGTTGATGGCGCCCGCCTGACCATAGTTATCGCAAAGAATTAATGTGTGATCGAGTTCAGGCAATGTTGCAGCGATGGAATCAACTTTTTCTGCCAGTTCTTTCCAGCCCAGCATATCAGCATAATCTTGCGGAAGAGCATGGTCTTTGCCATCTTCCCATCGATGTAAACCCATTTTTTTGTTTGGCCCGGAATTATTCATAAAGTAATCAGGACTCTTATTCGGAAAAGACATTTGATACATAGGAATGAAAATCAGCAAAGGGATGACAATCAATACCGCTTGCAAATATTTCTTCCAGCCGGTGTTCAGTATCTCCACTAAAAAGACAGAGCCAAACGAAATATAAATTGGATACAGTCCTATGGCGTAGTAGTTCTTCGCTTTAAACCAGGCAAAAACGATGAGTGTAAAAAGCATTGACCAAAAGAAAAGCTGATACTTTTTAAATGGAGTATAAAACAATAAACTATACAATGCAGCGATAATCACCGGCAATGAGCCGAAAAAGAAAAGCAACTGGCCTTTAAATAAATCCCATCGGTTAACATGCACTAACTGGAGATCAGCTAATTGTTTCAGATGATGGAAGACCGGAAAATTATTCTGGTATTGCCATAGCAGGTTAGGAAAAATAAGTAAGAACCCCAACCCGATGGCGAGATAGAATTTCTTTTCCTGAAATATGTTCCTGTGCTCTGTAAGTAAAATGGCAGGCAACAGACGAATCAACAAAAACGCAATGTTGTACTTATTTAAAAAGCCAAAGGCAAACACCACGGCTGAAACGAAAAGCCATTTGGGATTTTTGCTATTGAAATATTTGATCAACACAAAATAAAAGGTAGTCCAGCTTAACACATCGAGCGAGTTGGGTTGATAAAGGGTATTCAATCGCAACAGTGCGGAGAAGAAAACCCAGGTAGCTGCGAGGATCAACGCAGTGAGACTTCCACCTAATTCTTCAACCGTTTTCCATACGACCACCATCGATAAGGCACCGAACAACGCAGGAAGAAATTTCACCCAGAATACGGTATTGCCAAGGAGGAAGATGAGATAGGAAATCCAGGAAGTGACAGGAGGAACTGAAAGATAGCCCCAGGCTAGATGATGTCCCTGATCGATTTGTAGAAATTCATCTCGTTGCAAATCGTATTCCGGACCGATGAGCGTGTATTGCAATATGAATTTGCCAATGATAAAACTAACCAGAATGATGTTTCTCTTCGTCAAAAGAATTGTATCTGTTAACAGTTGTTTTATCGTTTACGATACTGTTTTTTCTTTAGGTTATTTTTCGAATTGTAGTAATTAATGATGAAAAGAAGGGGCGTTACTTTTTAATCGTCTGTTGGTTCATAAACATAGAATCTCTTCCTGATCAGCAGGAAAGAAATCACCAACAAGCTTGCAGCGACCAACCAAATCATCTTACTTAAAACCAACATAAAACAAATCATAAACAGCCAAAATAGATAAGTAACAAACTTATCGGGATCGCGATTAGGTTTGAATAAATAGCTATGAATGGTAATAAGGAACGCACTTGAAAAAACAGGAAGTAGTAATAGTTGAAGGAAGGAAAGTCCTTGACCAACGCTACCAGTAAGTAGTACCAGTTCGGGGATCATGAGCATAGCATAGAGAAAGAAATAGGTCGTAAAAGTCTTTATGTTAGAAATGGGAAGACTTCTTGTCCAGCTCAGCGTTTGATCTTCAAAGGACTTTAATTTATTGATTAGGAATGTGTGGGAGAGCAACGCAAATAACCATGTAATGCCAATGATTCTGAAATCATCACCTGACTCCAGCGTTTCTTTGATGATGTAAATTAATGTCAACGAAAATAGTTTGCTGAGTATAATGGCCGATTTTTCTTCTTTGAAAAGATAACCAGCATAAATACCAAGTTGTGTTCGTTGGTAGGGTAGCGTTAATGATGGTAAATTGATTCTAGCTTTAATGTGTTGGTTTCGTAGCAGATGGTTAAGCACCCAGGCACTCATCAGCCATAAGGCGAATTGAAAAACGAAGACGATGGCCATGCTCTCAAAAAATTCATTTTGAATACCAACGACATAGATGGCTATCGTGTAAAAGAACACGGGAAGGAATGTAAGAAAGCTAACCGTGAAAAAACAAAAAAAGCTTCGAATCGATGGCAATTCCGCCAGGTGATGAAGAAAGAGATAAGAATCTTCACTGCAAGTTTTGAGCAGGAAGTGAAGGGATTTGAGTTGATAGAGCAACCAGAGCACCAACACGATCAATAAAAAAATCCCGGAAGTCAGCATCCCCAAAATCAACGATTGATGATAGAAGATAATCTGGGTTGATTCCACCACGCCAAACATGATGAAGAAAACGAAGACCAGCAAACCTGCGTGATTTTTATAGAACGGCATCACCAGTGCCTTGATCATAAGATGAAAGATGGCTTTCATAATCCAACAAATTGTGTCGTCTGATTTTTTACGACAATTTTTCCATCGGGTATATACTGATCTTCCCGAAAGGGTTGATGTGTGCTAACGAGAAACGAAGTGCCCCTTGCCTGGCGTTCTTTAATCAGTGAGAACAATAGTGAAAGGAAGACATCTTCGAGTGTAATCAATGGTTCATCGAGCAGAATAAGCTTAGTGTTGCCAATAAATGCGAGTAGCAAAGAAAGTTTTTTGTTCATGCCGCTGGAGTATGTGCCCACGGTGTAATCCAGAAAACTACGCACGCCAAAATAGTCGACCAGTGACTGAATACTTTCTTCTTTTTCATTGCGCGTATGTTGTACAAACCGAATAAGATCCCATCCGGTGACGAAGTCCGGAAAGACAGGCTCTGCTTCGGCAAAGGAAACCTGCTGGCGGTAGGCCATAGGACTTTTGGTAAGATCGGTATTGTTTAGGATGATCGTGCCTTCAAACGGGTTGATGCCGGCTACGATTTTCAACAGGGTGGTTTTGCCGGATCCGTTATTTCCTTTTATCCAATAAGCCCCATCGGGAATGGTGAGTTGTGGAACGTGAAGAATGATGCGCGAGCCGTAAGCCTTTTTGATATGGGTGAGTTGGAGCATGATGTGATTTCTTAGGGATGCTTACGTAAACTTTGGTGTTAAGTTAATAGAAAGTTTTTTCTCGTATGGATATTGATTTCAGGATAAAATAGTGGGATGAGCAAATAAGAAAAGCGGAGATAAATTCACATCTCTAAAACTAGCCCATAGCTCTGGCTGGCTTAGATTTGTGAGCAGGTTGAGAATTCCATGGAGCTATTAACCTACTGACAAATTGAGAAGAAGATGTTAATATTTTGCTGCTGGTGCTTTCCTCTTTTTAAGCAGGATCAAGGACAAAGGTTTCAATTTTACGATGAAAACCAATGTTGAAAAAAAATTCGTAATGTATTATATGAGTAGAATTAAAAGCCAAAACTACTGACTTCTAGCAACAAGCTACTAGTTGATTATGAGCCAACCGTTTATTTTTTTTACAAAAAAAAAGCATTGACTTCTGTAACGAACAGCAGCATTCCTCAAGAAATACTCGATAAAATCTTTCAACCTTTCTTTACCACTAAACCTACCAGAGAAGGAACAGGATTAAGCATGAGTTAGGATATCATCACAAAATCTCATCAGGAGAGATTAAAGTAGAAACAAAAGAAAACGATGGAGCCACCTTTAATATCACGTTGCCTCAATAAATTGACAATGAAAATTTTAGTAGTAGATGACGAGCAGGATAACAAGACATTATTCGAACAACGTTTCCAGAAAGGAAATATAGAGTGGCAAGGTGGAATTTATTTTTTCGTTTTCTGGATATGATGCGTTGCAACAACTGAATAAATGGGAACATGAACCCATGCTGATCTTGTCAGACATCAACATGTCGGGGATGAGTGGCCTGCAACTGGTGGAAAACGTGAAAAAAACATATGAAGCAACCTCCAATTGTTATGATGATTACTTCGTATAGCGATGAAGAGAATCATAAAATCGCGAAGGACCTTGGCGCTGATGATTTCTTAACCAAACCAGTAGACTTTACCAGGCTGAAGGAAAAATTAAACCTGAACAACTGAGCCGTTGATGCTTGCCTCGCTGTGAGAGCGAAAATTGGAATCATGCCATCGTTAAAGCAACACGTAACCTTTATCCCCAATGTTTCGAAGGGGATCAATAGTGGCGAGATGATTTCCGAAAAGATTGAATCTGTAACCTTGAAAAGGTTAGACTATTCCGTAATTGGTGATGTTGTAAACACTGCCTAACGATTACAATCAGCAGTGGGCCCGGGGCAAATTATCATTAATGAGGCTTCTTAGGCAAAAATTAAAGAATCATTCAATTACCGCAAAGTGGGCGAGGCTGTTCTTAAAAATAAAGCTAACCAGGTAATCATTTACGAGATCGTGGACTGACCACTTAAAGCACCACTCAAGAAGGTAAAGCGATCAATTAAAGTAGGATACTTTTTTAGACTCATACTAATTCGTGAATGAATGTTTGAGGTAGAAATAGTTGTTTCAGCTTCGGAATTATCTTGCTAAAGAAAGCAACTCCGGATGATCAATAATTAACTTAAACCAGCACGTATACAAATCAGGATTTTGTTTTATATCTTTTTGAATAGTATCAATCGACTCAAACTTCCATGCTTGTGCTTCATATTTATTAATTAAGGGTACGCCATCGAAATATCCGATCAATACGTAATCCCACTCATGTTCAATCAAATCATTATCAAGATGAACTTTGTAAATAAATTTATGGGAGAATGTTAAATCACAAGTGAATCCCATCTCTTGCATTAATTTTCTTTTCCCGGCTTGTTCTATGGTTTCTCCCGGTAATGGATGACTGCAGCACGTATTTGTCCACAACCCACCACTGTGATACTTTGAAATGGCTCTTTGCTGTAAAAGCATTTCTCCTTTGGCGTTAAAGATAAGTAACGAAAAGGCTCTATGCAGTAGCCCCTTTTGGTGAGCCTCCATTTTTTCCATGGTGCCTATTTCGTTATCGTGTTCATCAACTAAAATCACTTGCTCCATATCAGAGAAGATTTAGCTGATGTTTTAAATAAGAGTATGCGAGTATGGAAATCTTTCTCCTGTTACGCACGCGAATGCGACTCTGCAAGACCACATGGCAGGGAGTATTTTTTATTTTTTCAAATAGGGCCATGTAATAGAGGTAGGCAACATACACACCAAAGCGTGCCGATCGAGGAAGTTGCTTAATGCCTTCGTATCCTGCATGAAAATCTTTGGCGATGTCGTCTTCAATTTCTCTTTTGGTCGATTCTGTGAAGTTGGTGAGATCGACACCTGGAAAATATGAGCGACCCATCCCATTGAAGTCGGCATTGAGATCGCGCAAGAAATTTATTTTTTGAAACGCAGATCCAAGCTTCATCGCTGATGGTTTAAGGTGCTGATACGTCTGTTCATCACCCTTACAAAATACACGCAAACACATGAGGCCAACTACTTCTGCAGAGCCAAGGATATACTCTTCAATTCCTTTTTGATCATATGATGTGAGGGCGAGATCCATTTCCATGCTCTTCAGGAATTGATCTACTAAGGCAGACTCAAACTTAAATGTATTTACAGCATGCTGAAAACTATGGAGAATCGGGTTAAGACTTATTTTTTCCTGGATGGCAAAATAGGTATCCTCTTTAAATCGCCTTAATAAATCAGATTTATTGTGATCATGAAAGGTATCAACGATTTCATCCGCAAAGCGCACAAATCCATAAATGGCATAGATTGGATTACGCAATTCTTTCTCAAGGCACCGTATTCCTAACGAGAAGGAGGTGCTGTATGCTTGTGTAGTGAATTTGCTACACTTTAGAGAAACGCTATCAAACAGTTCTTTACTCATGTACTTTGATCAGACAATAGTTCATAAATATAATCAGGTCTTCCTAATTAGAATTTGTTGTTTGTTAATGTGCTTGTCTTGCTTTACTAGCTCTTTCGCAACCACCAGTCCTGAAATAAGCGAAGGTGGCACCCCTGGTCCCGGCACTGTAAGCTGACCTGTATAGAACAGGTTTTTCACCTTTTTGTTTAAGATAGATGGTTTTAAATTGGCTGTTTGAAGAATGGTGTTTGCCAACCCGTAGGCATTGCCCTTAAAGGCGTTATAATCGGCTATAAAATCCTTATGGGCATAACTGCGTTTAAACACCACATGACCGCGGATAGACTGCCCCATTATTTTTTCAAATCTCGCCATCACTAAATCATAGTATTTTTCCCGAATCGAATCTTCATCAGTTAACCCAGGCGCTACCGGAATCAGGATAAAAATGTTCTCATGGCCTGCTGGCGCAACAGTGGGATCCGTTTGTGAAGGGCACGAAACATAGAACTGTGGTGCCGTAGGCCATTTTGGGTCTTCATAGATTTCTTTGGCATGTACCGAAAAGTCTTCGTCAAAGAATAAGGTATGATGAAGCAATCCAACAATTTTTTTGTTGATGCCCAGGTAAAAGATAAGGCTTGAAGGCGCCATCGATCTTTTTTGCCAATAGGATTCTGTATATCTGCGATGTGACTCTGGCAGCACGGTTTGCTCAATGTGATGATAGTCGGCACTTGCCACTACATAATCAAATGTTCTTGGCTTTTCGTTTACAATAACTTCCTTAATCGAATTTCCTTCCATAGTAAAACGATTTACTTCGCTGTTGAACTCAAACTTTACACCTTGTTCTATAGCCAGCTTGGTAAGGCCATCTACGATTTTATGCATGCCACCTTTGGGATACCAGGTGCCCAAAGCCATATCGGCATAATTCATTAATGAATAAAGTGCGGGTGTTTTTTGGGCGGTGGCTCCCAGAAATAGCACCGGAAACTCGAGCAGCTGAATGATGCGAGGTTGTTTAAAGAATTTTCTTACGTATTGAGATATGGATTGGAAGACGTGCATTTTAAACACACCGGCTAACAATTTTCTATCGATTAACTCCGAAATGGAAAGTCCAGGTTTGTAGACCAGATCGTTAATGCCAATATCATATTTGTATTTTCCTTCTTCGAGGAAGCGAAGCAGGTTTTTACTACTACCGGGTTCAAGCTCATCAAAGAGTTTACAAAGGCCCTCCACGCTGGCTGGTAAGTCCATGGAGTCTTTTGCTCCATAATAAATCCTGTAAGAGGGGCTTAATCGTTCTAATTGGTAATAGTCGGATACATCTTTTCCAAATCGTGCAAAGAATTTTTCGAATACATCAGGCATCCAATACCAGCTGGGGCCCATATCAAAGGTGAATCCATCAGCTTGAAATTTTCTGGCTCTGCCACCAGCTGAGTTATTCTTTTCAAGAACGGTCACATCATATCCTTCTTTGGCCAGGCTGGAAGCCGCTGCGAGTCCTGCAAAGCCTGCACCAATCACCGCTATATTTTTCACGCGCTATTATCTTTTTTTGATTTGATCACCTGATATTTGTATCAACAATTTTTATGAAATAATGGAATTTTTTTCCATCAGATAATTTCATCATTCGAGTATAAAAAGAAAACACGATTTTTTCACCGTGTTTTTGAATTAACTATATCCAGTCAATTTCTTTTGTATTTCCTTTCGGGCATGGAAGATTCTATTCTTCACAGTGCCAATGGGTATTTGTAAATGTTCTGCTATCTCGTGGTATTTATAGCCGGTTGTATGCATTTTGAAAGGAATCAATAATTCATCTTTCAATTGATTCACATTGCGCCATACTTCTTTAAACTCCACGCTGCCTTCCGGTTTATTGAAGGTGTGTGTGTCTTCTACGTTTAAGAAATAAAGTTCTTTGGTGTCGTCATGCGAGGTTTTGGCACGCTGATTTTTTCTATAGTTGTTGATAAACGTATTTCTCATGATAGTGAACAACCAACCTTTCAAATTGGTGTCGTCACGAAACTTGTCACGATAAGTGAGTGCTTTTAAAATAGTGTCTTGAACAAGGTCCAACGATTCATCTCTGTCTGAGGTAAATCTTCTGGTAAGAGTCCTCAGCATAGGCCTAAGACTGGCTACTTCCTGGCTGAATTCGATTGCTGTCATGTTTAACTTTTGTTTGTTATAGTTCAACAAAAGTAATCTTATTGGGTGTTTAATCGCAATTATTGTTTAATAAATATATGAAAAAATTAAACACTATTTTAGTTTTATAATTAAGTCTTTGAGATCTAATGCTTTAGAGAATATAAGAGTATTGGATGGAACAGGATTTTTAAGTTTTCTTAGCACATAGCCTGCAACTAGGATAGTGGTACTGGAGTAATCTGTTGAAAGCCTGTTCAGGTAAGCATCCACAGAATTAGGTTGAGGAACAGTAGTAAAAGCGGAGATAATAATATCGGGTTGATGCGCATCAAAAACCACTTTGAGATCTTTGTATGGAACACTTTGTCCTAAGTAGTAGGTTCTGAAACCTTCCTTCTTGCAGATGTAATGGTAGAATAATAATCCTAATTCATGTAATTCATTTTCTGGTAGGTATAGAAGAATACGCTTCGCGATTTTTGGTGCGATGGGAATGCTGTCGATGGCCACAATCAACTTCTGGCGGATCAAGTGTGAAATGAAATGTTCCTGTGCGGGTGAAATGTTATCCGTGAGCCACAACACACCAATTTTTTCAAGAAAGGGATAAACGATTTCAATGATCGTGCGCTCAAAGCCAAATCGAATGATGAGGTTGGATAGTATTTTTTCAAAATGCTCTTCTTCCATATCAATCATGGCAAGCACTAGCTGATCGATATAGATTTCAATACTCTTTTTTGTTTCACTTAATTCGGCAACCTGTTGATTGATTTCATCAAGGCTGAGGGCAACGATTTTAGAAATTTTTACGCCATGCGAGTTGAGTAAAGAAACGTTGATGATCTTCTTGAGATCATCATCAGAGTAATAACGGATGTTGGTGGGAGTTCTCTTTGGCACTACCAATCGATGTCTCATTTCCCAAATGCGAATGGTGTGGGCTTTTATTCCAGAGAGTTGCTCTAATTCTTTAATCGAATATTTTCCCATGGGCGTAAGTATTGCCGAAATTAACACGCTAACTTTTAAAAAGTTATCAAAAGTATTCTTTATTTGAAAGATGGACGTTCGCGAGCAACTAGGAATTGAGTGGTTTCAACAGCAGGGATGGAAGCCTTTTCCATTTCAATTGGAAGCGTGGCAAAGCGTGTGGAGGGGCGAAAGCGGACTGATCAATGCACCCACGGGCAGTGGAAAGACCTATTCTTTGCTGATTCCGATTTTGCTGGAATCAAATGCTCATGGAAGTAAAATAAGATACAAGGGCCCCAGGGCAATCTGGATCACCCCAATTAGGGCGCTAGCCAAGGAGATTGAATATTCGGCCAAACGCGCTGTAGAAGGATTGAATTTAAGCTGGCGTGTAGGTGTGCGCAGCGGTGACACGTCCACAAGTGAACGCGCTAAACAAAAGGAGAAACCTCCCGATTTTCTTATCACCACTGCCGAAAGTTTACATTTATTGTTAGCGCAAAAAGGGTATGCTGATTACTTTGCGGGACTGCAAACTATTGTGACTGACGAGTGGCATGAGTTGTTAGGTTCTAAACGTGGTGTGTTGATGGAGCTTGCTCTTTCGAGATTGAAGGCGGTTAACCCGGCACTAAAAATCTGGGGCATATCGGCCACTATAGGCAACATGGAGCAATCGTTGCATGTGCTATTAGGGAATTATTACAAAACGAAACCTTATCGAGTAGTCAAAGCCAACATTGAAAAACAAGTCGAAGTCATTTCTATTTTTCCTGATGAAGTGGAACGTTTACCGTGGGCGGGACATTTAGGAATTCAACTGCTCGATAAGGTTATTCCGATCATCAAGGAGAGTAAAACTACTCTCTTATTTACCAATACACGCTCCTTTGCGGAAATCTGGTATCAAAAAATTTTAGAGGCTGCCCCAGAACTTTCTGGTTTGATTGCCATGCATCATGGAAGCATCAGCAAAGAATTGCGCGATTGGGTAGAAGATCAACTGCACGAAGGACGATTAAAAGCCGTGGTGTGCACTTCCAGTTTGGATTTAGGTGTTGATTTTCGTCCGGTGGAAACGGTGATTCAGGTGGGGAGCCCTAAGGGTGTTGCACGATTTTTACAGCGTGCAGGGCGCAGTGGTCATCAACCGGGTGCAATAAGTAAAATATATTTTCTGCCCACAAATATCTTAGAGTTAACCGAGGCAGCCGCGTTGCGCGAAGCGATGCATCGTAATATTGTGGAGGATCGGATTCCGTATCTCCGCTCATTTGATGTGCTGATTCAATACCTGATCACGCTGGCAGTATCCGATGGATTTGAATCTGATGAGATAGTGGCCGAAGTAAGAAACACCGTCAGCTTTTCATCCATCTCCGATGAAGAATGGTTGTGGGTATTGGGTTTCATCACCACCGGTGGCGAAGCACTCACAGCCTACAATGAATATCGCAAAATAGTGGTGGAGAATGGAATCTATAAAGTAGAGAACAAACGTATTGCTCAGAAGCACAGACTTTCCATAGGCACGATCGTGGGCGATAATCTCTTGTATGTGAAGTTCGTATCCGGAAAATACCTGGGCACCATTGAAGAATATTTTATCTCACGATTAAATACAGGTGATGTATTCTGGTTTGCCGGTAAAAGTCTGGAGTTGGTGCGCATTAAGGAAATGGAAGTACATGTAAGGAAGACGAACAAAAAATCAGGTAAAGTTCCGTCATGGCAGGGAGGACGCATGCCTTTGTCTTCGCAGATGAGTGAAATGATTCGTTTGAAGATTGATCAATCGGCCACCAACACCGAGAATGACGCGGAGATGAAATTTCTTCGTCCGCTCATGGACTTGCAAAAAGAACGTTCGTACCTCCCTAGGAAAAATGAATTCCTGATTGAATACTTTCATTCTTCTGAAGGCTATCATGTGTTGATGTATCCGTTTGAAGGAAGGTTTGTTCATGAAGGTATGGCTGCTTTGGTTGCGTATCGCATCGCGCAGATCACGCCCATTACATTCTCTATCGCTATGAATGATTATGGATTTGAATTACTATCCGATCAGAAAATTCCTATTCACGAAGCAATAGAGACGAACGTGTTGGGCAATGAAAATCTGTTAAAAGATATTCAGGCGAGTATCAATTCCACGGAGATGGCAAGAAGAAAATTCAGAGATATTGCCGCTATATCAGGATTGATCTTTAAAGGATTGCCCGGAAAGAAAGTTAAGGAAAGGCACCTGCAATCATCATCACAATTATTCTTCAACGTGTTTCATGAATATGAATCGCACAACTTGTTATTGCTGCAAGCCTTTGAAGAAGTGATGGACTTTCAATTGGAGGAGGCTCGATTGCGAAAAGCATTGGATCGGATTGCACATCAAAAAATAATCATTGCTGAACCAGCTAAGCCGACACCATTTGCTTTCCCGATTATGGTTGATCGCACCCGCGAGAAGTTAACTTCTGAGAAACTGGAAGACCGAATCAAGAAAATGAAAGTCAGTTTTGATTGAGTTTACCAGATCGATCTGAAGATCAGGAATAATGTTCCGGCCATCACCATCACAACGGGCAAAGTGAGGAACCAGGCAATCAGTATATTTCTTACTGTTTCGGGCTGAAGATTTTTAACACCCTTGTTGGCCACCATACTTCCTGCAATACCAGATGAAAGCACGTGGGTTGTGCTCACAGGCAATCCAAAGTAAGTAGATAATCCAATAGTGCTTGCAGCCACCAGTTCGGCACTTGCGCCTTGCGCATATGTGAGGTGTTCCTTACCGATTTTTTCACCTACGGTTTTTACAATGCGTTTCCACCCGATCATAGTACCTAAGCCCAATGAAATGGAGATCATGAATAATACCCATGTAGGAGAGTAATCTGTTAATTTGCGCACCGATTTCATCTCTGCCATTAGAGTTTCCTTATCAGCTTCGCTTAACCTAACTTCCTCTTTTTCCACCATGGATTTGATATTCCTATCCATCACCATCACATCTTTTCTAATGCCAAATTTTTCATCTTTTGGTATTGCATTGACAGCAGTAATGCTAGAAAATGCTTCTGCGAGATGATGGTTCATAAACCTGGTCTCCGAAAGTTTCTTGCGATCGACTACCGAAAGAGTAGTGGAGTCAATGGAAGAGATTACATTCTCAATTTTTGCAAGTGAGCTGGGAATTTTTGTCGGATCAAAATTTACATTGAGAGCAAAATAGGTGGGAACAATTCCTATTAAGATCAACATAACCAAACCAACACCTTTTTGTCCGTCATTGGAGCCATGAAAGAAACTAACTAAGGTGCAGGTGACGAAAAGGATGGACCGTATCCAAAATGGAGGTGGTGTATTTTTCTTGGGTTCTTTAAAAAGAAGATCCCCTGTTTCTGTCTTTTTTGTTGTTGTTCTAATAAAATACATGAGAACGATGGTGACCGAGAATCCAAATAGAGGAGAGATCAGCAGCGACAATCCGATCTCCTGAGCTTTTCCCCAATTCACAGCTTCGCTAGTTGAATCTGGCAATAGTGAGAACGCAAGTCCAACCCCTAAAATTGATCCGATAAGCGTGTGAGAACTTGAACAAGGGATACCTAAATACCAGGTAAGAAGATTCCAGAAAATAGCGGACATTAACAAGGCCATGACCATCGATACACTATGTGAAATATTTTGGTCTATTAGAGATTCTACCGGCAAAAGATTTACTATTCCCATCGCCACCGCGATACCACCAGCAAAAACACCTAGAAAATTCCAAAAACCTGACCAGATTACCGCCTGCCAGGGTTTAAGGGTATTGGTGTAAATAACGGTAGCAACAGCATTGGCCGTGTCATGAAATCCGTTTACGAACTCAAAACCGCAAGCGGCAAGAAGACACAAAACGAGCAGGATAGAATAGGATAGATCTAAGTCAAACATATCATCGGAATTATGCGAAATTTACGGGTAAGCCTGATGGTCAATGTTAATTCAATGTTACCATTTTTATTTATGCAGAAACCTCGTGAAGCGAAAAGATTTTCAATTGTGTAATAAGCCAAAAATCCTGCTTTTTTGGTTCTTAAAACAATATTTTTAGTTTTTTATGGAAGTTGATCTACTGCGCGAAAAAGTTATTTTAATGCCAGAAAAGGCCATTTGGTTCAAATCCCAAAAGCTACTTTTGGTGGCCGATTTGCACTTTGGTAAGATCAACCACTTCCGAAAGTCTGGAATTCCGGTACCGGCAAAGGCCAATGACAAAAACACGGAGCTCCTCATCGACTTGCTCAATCAAACCAAAGCAGAACGTCTCGTTTTTCTGGGTGATCTTTTTCATAGTCATTATAATGAAGAATGGGAGGTAGTAGGCCAAATAAGAAAACATTTTTCGGATTGTTCGTTTGAATTGGTTTTAGGAAATCATGATATCCTCAGCGCATTGCAATACGAACGTCATTCCATGATCGTTTATCCTACCGAACTACGCGTAGGAGATTTTGTGTTTACTCATGAACCTTTAGGGGCAGTGCCTGTAGGGTTATACAATTTATCAGGTCACTTGCATCCGGGTGTTCAACTTACAGGAACAGGAAAGCAGTCGATGACGCTTCCGTGTTTTTATTTTGGAAAGCATCACGGCATTCTTCCTGCATTTGGTTCGTTTACCGGATTGGCTAGGGTGAGTCCTAAAAAAGAGGAGAGAATTTATGTTATTGCCAATGATAAAATCATAGATTACTCCAATGCTTAAACCATTTCTTTCTTTATTCATTTTGTTTATTTCATGGCAGGCTCATGGGCAGGACACCACACGATTGTCACTGCTATTTGTGGGCGATATCATGCAGCACGATTCTAACATTGCTGCTGCGTATAATCCCGTCACGGGCAAATACGATTACTCTGCTTGTTTCGAATATGTGGCTCCGATTTTAAAGTCTGCTGACTTAGCCATCGGCAATCTTGAATTAACTCTTGCGGGTAAACCATACAAAGGCTATCCGCAATTCAGTGCCCCGAATGAACTAGCCTATGAACTAAAGCAAGTTGGGTTTGATGTGTTAGTCACTGCCAACAATCATAGTGTTGACCGCGGCAAAAAAGGAATTGAACGCACCATCGATGTGCTCGATACCCTTTCGATGATACACACCGGCACCTTCAAAGATTCAGCAGCACGCGCGAATACCTATCCGTTGTTGATTGATAAAAATGGATTTCGCCTTTCATTGTTGAACTACACGTACAGCACCAATGGAATTCCCATTCCTCGACCCAGCATAGTTAATCTGATTGATACAGTTCAGATCAAAAAAGATATTTTGAAAGCAAAGGATCGGAACACTGACGCCATTGTGGTGTTTTTTCATTGGGGCGATGAATACCAAAGACTTCCCAATAAGGAGCAAAAGCGATTAACCAATCTATGTTTTCGCGAAGGGGTTAAGGTAGTGATTGGCTCTCATCCGCATGTTCTGCAGCCGATGGAGTGGCGAAATGAAAAGGATCAGTTTGTGGTGTATTCATTGGGAAATTTTATTTCCGGTCAGCGTCCTCGTTACCGGGATGGTGGTGCGATGTTATGGATCGATTTGCAGAAAGTAATTCAGGATTCTGTTTCGATCACTTCGATTCATAAAGCAAACTATGAGTTGGAGTGGGTACAAAAATCGAATGGTGTGAAGAAGGATTTTGTGATGCTACCACTTCGATATTTTGAATTGGACACTACATTTATTCAAGATAAACTTTTGAATGATGCCTTTACGGTCTTTAGAAAAGATTCGCGGGAGTTATATTCAAAACACAATGTGAATGTTTCTGAGAGGATAAAAGAAAGTAATCCTGATTCGTTACTGTATACAATTCGACTTGGTTCTTTTGCTGATCTGCAAGCCGGTCACATCGTTGGCAACCCGGTGTTGCAATCGTATGGATTGGAAAGGTTAAATGACCGGGATGATCGATGGATCTGGTTTACAGGTAAGTTTTTAAACCATACATCAGCCGAGTTGGCGTTGACCGATATTCAAATGCGAACCGAACTTAAGGACATTCGCATTGTGAAACGAATCAGGGAACGATTTGAAATAGATCGTGGCGATTAGTTCAAATAGATTCTACTTGCTGGAGAAAATCAAGCCGATAGAAAATTCAAAACCAGTAAAATCCACTTTAGCATCAGGATACTCAAATTCCACGGTTTCAATGGAAGTGTTGCCACCGATGTAACTACCCGATAGTGGAAACTTTGCATGCCCCATCAGGTAATTCGTTTCAAGAGAGATTCCAAATTGTCGGGTTACGTAAAAAGTAAACTCGGCACCGAAGTGATAACCAAATCCAGGATTGTTTTCAAACTTTACGTTGGAGTTTGCCACCGACCAGTTTTCGTACTGCCTTATAGTCCGATCAAGATTGCCGTAGTTCATTTTATTATCGAATCCATAAAATGCGAAGCCACCGCCTTTAATATCAAACTCTACATTTTTTCCATGAAGTTGAATCACCAACTCAGCTGGAACAAACAAGGTAAAGTTTGGCCCTAACAAAGCATCTTTGGTTTCAAATGGAAGATCCATAATGTTCAATCCAGACATTCGATAAAGCGAAGCCCCTGTTTCAAGAGCGATATACTTATTCAGATTCACTCCCAGCCCTCGAATGGAAAACGGACTAATCGGTGTTGAAAAATATCCGTTGCGCGGAATAAAGTAAGAGAATGAAAGACCCACCTCTTGCGCTGTGGTTGTTAATGCCATACCCACTACGGATAAAGCAATTAAAATAAATTTCTTCATGTTATCGGGAATTATAATCGTGAAAGAGTTTTTGCAGGTATGCTTTACCCAATGGAAGTTGCTTTTCATCACCTTCTTTTTTCAAATAGTTTTGAAGGTCGAAGTCAAAAATATTTTCATCGTGTGGCGCCACATAGCCAAAGCCATTATTGAAAATATAGAGTGCGAAGGAGTTCACATCATCAGCCATCAGGTTTTTGCTAAAGGTAAATTCGTTGACATGTACTCCCACCTGATTTAACAGCGTATTGGAAATGTCGGTCTGTATTCCAAAGGTTTGTATAGTGGTGTCTTGTTTTGAAATGGCACCACCTAACCACAGCATTGGAATTTTAAATCGATCTTTCTCTTTTAATTCGTTAGGGTTTGGAAAGCGATGCCCATGATCCGCGGTAATGATAATCAACGTATTATTCCACCACGATTTCTTTTTTGCTTCGCGAATAAATTCCCCTAAACTTTTATCTGTGTAGAAGCAGGCATTCAAAAACTTCGAACTTTCATCCTGTCCTTTAAAGACTGGATCCATCGGCACCTCAAAAGGTTCATGACTGCTTAGCGAAAGCATTACTTTAAAGAACGGATTTTTTGCTGTGTCACATTCATTGAGCATTTGTTCAAATACATAATGATCGGCTACACCCCATTTGGAATTGTCAATATCACTATCAAAATCATCATCCGAAGTAATATTGCCGAAGCCTGCATTGGTGAGGTACGATTCCATGTTTGCGAAACCGATGTTGCCACCATAAACGAACGAGGTATGGTATCCGATTTTTTCCATCGCCCTTGGTAGATAGGGTAGGCTTTCTGTCTTGTTAGGGTATTTGATGATTGATGTGCGTGGCTGTGCTGGATAGCCACTTAATATGGATACAATTCCTTTGTCGGTACGATCACCACTTGCGTAGAAATTGGTAAACAGAATACCCTCTTTCGTAAGCGCGTTGAGTGCAGGAGTGATATCGGCCTGGCCTCCTAATGGTTGAATGATTTTAGCGGTGAAACTTTCCAGAATAATTAAAATAACATTGGGTTTTTCAATCGTGATCACTGATTTCGTTTTCCCCTCGGTGTGCATCAACCGTTGAAAATCACCCTCATAATTCTGAACAAAATTGTCAGGGTATTTGCTTTGATCGTCACGGGAAACACTGCGTAAAAAATTCCATACGGCATTGATGCCCGCATGATTAGGAAATGCTTTTGTTTTATGAAAGTAAACAAAACCCGTGTTGATCGGTGCCACACTGAAACTACTTCGAATAGGTATGATCAGCGCTACCGTAAGAGCCAACCAGACCGGTGCCCATTTTTTTTCTAAGGGCGCTAAAGTTTTCAATCGTGGAGCCAGTCCCTTCTGGTACCACATCAGGAACAATGAAAAGAGAAGCAGGAAGATGATGACTAATAAGATGATAACTGTTGGCGATACACTGCTTGTGGCTTCAGAACCTATGTACATGAGCGGGGTTGAGTTTATTCTAAATCCCCAATGTTTATAAAGCTCGATATCAGCGACCACCACCAACGAGCAGATGATCAAAAACAATATGGTAAAACTACCTTGAATGAATGAAGCTGTTCTATTGGAAGTAAACGGTGAGCATGTAAAGACTACCCCGGTGATGATCATCCAGTAGGCTGTCATGGCCGCATCCATGCGAAGGCCCAATGCCATTGGCATCAGTACTTCTTTTAAGGTTAACGAAGATGTTTGTGCATGCAGGTAAATCAGGAATAAGATCCTGCTCAAAATAAAAAATGCGAGCCAGTATACGCTCAACAATCCAAAAAACTGAAGACGATCTTTCATTCTGGTCGCAAAGATACGAAACGAGTATCACTGTGCCGTTGATAAAAAGAAGTGTTTCAAGAATAAAATTGCTTTGTATTTTTGAAGTTCAATAAAATTCGATTTATGAATAAACGATTTCAATCAGTGGTGGCAGCATCATTCGTAATGTTTTTCAGCCTGATCATTTTCAGTTGTTCTGAAAAACAAATTTCTGCTGATCTTATTATTCGTGGAGGCACCATCTATACGGCTGAAGACTCCAACCCTGTGGTGGAGGCGGTGGCTGTTATTGGCGATAAAATCGTTTATGCTGGTGATTTAAAAAACAGCTTAAAGTTGGAAGGTAAAAATACTAAGGTGATTGATCTGCAGGGTAAAACGATGACCCCCGGATTTATCGAAGGACATGCCCATTTTTTTGGTGTCGGCTATTTTGAAATTGATCTGGATTTAATGAAGGCTAAAAATTATGATGAAATCGTAGAGATGGTTCGTATAGCCGTTGAAAAGGCACAACCAGGTCAATGGATTTTAGGAAGAGGATGGCATCAGGATAAATGGGACACTTTGCCATCAAACATGGTGAAAGGGTTTCAGACGCATGAAAAGCTTAGTGCGGTGTCTCCGAATAATCCTGTTGTTCTTGAACATGCCAGTGGACACGCGGTGCAGGTAAATGCCAAAGCCATGGAGATTGCTGGGGTTAATCAGTTATCGAAAGAGAGTTTGAAATCTGTTTCTGAAGAGGGAGGAGAGATCATTCGGGATAAGAATGGTAATCCTACCGGGATATTTAATGAATTGGCGACCGGTCTGATTTATAAACATATACCAGCAGCAAATGATGAGCGCGATCGTCAGGCCATTGAATTAGCGACACAAGCCTGCTTGCGCAATGGCATTACCAGTTTTCAGGATGCGGGTGAAAATAGAAGGAGCATTGAATTTTTAAGGCAAGCAAAAAAAGAGGGAACGCTTGGCATAAGACTGTACATCATGCTTGCTGGCGATGATAAACCGCTGGTGAATGAATGGCTAAAGAAAGGCCCTGAAATTGATTCTTCAAACATTCTTACCATTCGTTCTATAAAACTGTATTGCGATGGTGCTTTAGGTTCACGGGGAGCCTGGTTATTGGAACCTTATACCGATCGGGCCGATTTTTACGGAATGGCAACCATATCGATGGATTCTGTTTTGGCAACTTCGCGCCAGGCGCTTAAAGCTGGGTTTCAGGTTTGCTCACACGCAATTGGCGATAGGGCAAATAAAGAAATATTGGATCGATACGAAATAGCCTTTAAAGAAAACCCGGAAGTAAAAGATCATCGGTTCAGAATTGAGCATGCGCAGCATATTGCTCCCAACGACATTCCAAGATTTGGTCAATTGGGTGTGATTCCAGCCATGCAAGCAGTACACATGTCTTCCGATCGCCCATGGGCTATTGATCGTTTAGGCGAGCAAAGAATTAAGGAAGGAGCTTATATGTGGCAATCGTTGTTAAAGTCGGGAGCAAAAATTGTTAACGGAACAGATGCTCCTGTAGAGCCGATTAATCCCATTGCGTCATTTTTTGCTTCAGTAACCCGTCAAACCTTACAAGGTCAACCCAAAGGTGGTTATGAGCCCGAAGAGAAAATGACACGGGCACAAGGGTTGAAATCGTATACCATTGATGCCGCCTTTGGTGCCTTTGAAGAAACTATAAAAGGCTCTATTTCCAACGGAAAGCTGGCCGACTTTACTGTCTTTTCAAAAGATATTATGACCGTTTCTGACGATCAGATTCTTTCAACGGAAGTATCAATGACGGTTGTAGGAGGTAAAGTTTTATACGAAAAGAAATAAAAAAGGCCTGATTGATATTCAATCAGGCTTTCAACTTTTTATGCTCTAACAAGTTATTTTAAAAATCGGTGCGCTCTCTCGTAAAGGATTTTTCGGTCAGCTGTAATGCTTGGATCTGAATAGATTTTCGAAGACAATTCCCCGACAACACCCTTTTTATAGCCAAGCTTTTCTGCGATCTGTTCACAAAAGTGAATTTCGCTTTTAAATACTTGTCCATCGCTCTTCATCAATTGAATAAGATGATACAGGTTTTCAAATTTCTGGTCTTCCGTAAATGAACTCAGATCACCAATGGCCGATGGCTTCTTCAGCATCTCATCGATTTCATCCTTTGAAATACCATTGGCTTTTCCAATCATATGTATGACTTTACTTTCATGCTCGCCAACTGACCTGTCGCTGGCAGCAAGATTTATGAGTACATTCAGTTGCTCTTTAATCATAATGAATATTTTTACGCAAAAATAATTACTGTATCTTCGAAATTTACTTCAAAAATGGAATATTTCTTACATCTTGTTGAAAAATGTTATTAATCACCAAGTATGATGCAACCCCTTTTTACCTTCACGGTCTTTCTGACAAAATTCTCATAACATGAAAAAGTTGGTTGGTATAGTCATATTGAGTTTTATTATTTCGTTTTCCTTTGCTCAGCAAAGTGAGGTAAGATCGGTAGGCAGTTTCACGGGAGTGAAGGCTACGGAAGCCATTGATGTGTATCTGAAGAAAGGAGATAAGGAAAGTATACGAGTAGAAACTACTGATATCCGATTATCCGATGTGCTCACGGAGGTTTCGGGTAGTTATTTGAAAATACACATGCGCGATGGAAAATATCGCAAAGGAAATGTGAAGGTTTATATCACTTACGTGAATCTTAATAAGATTTCAGCAAGTTCTGCATCGAATGTCTTTTCAGAAGGAACTATAAGGGCCGGTTCACTGGATGTCAGTGTATCCAGTGCCGCATCTATAGAGTTAGCCATTGATGCTGAGGCCTCAATCATAGAGGCTTCCAGCGCAGGGGATGTTGTGTTGGAGGGCAAAGTAAAACGACTTGAGGTAAATGCAAGCAGTGCCGGAGAAATTGATGCGTATGGATTAGAAAGCGAAACGGTAGAAGCAGGGGCAAGTAGTGCCGGTGCTATAAAAGTGAATGTAACCAAGCAATTAGATGCTCATGCAAGCAGTGGTGGGAGTATTCGCTACCGCGGAACTCCTGCCAGAACAAATACCGATTCAAGTAGTGGTGGATCGGTGAAAAAATCCAACTAAGGATTTATGATCCTTAATATTAGCTAGAGCTTTTTCTTAGAGTAGGCATAAGTCCATCCTCGTGTTTAAACAATCGATCTTCCTGGCGATTCAATTCCCAGTTAACGCGGGCCAATTTGAAATTCTTCAAATAGGAAGCCTCAGTCTTATCAAGAGTATTTAGCTCAGGGCGTTTTAGCACAAAGGTTTTCATATGACTAACTTTTTAGGAAAGACGTAGAAGAGCTAGTTTTAGTTTAGATTTTTTAAATGGATCATTTTCTAATTCACATTTTTTATGTGGTTTTTCGATATTCTGTAGTGGCATCGATTGCAAATCGTATTAGTACACTATTGTTTTCATTAACAACTTTTCCGTTAAAGTCATTTTCATCTCCTCCCTAATTACGATCAACAATAAGAATTAGTCTTTAGCCTATCCGAACGCTCATATGGATGATTATTCTTGAATTGGGTTCATTTTAAACCCACTCTAGATAAAATATTGTTATTTTTTTGAAAACTATTTTGAAAAATATCCTCTTATATCGAAAAAGGAATAATTTTGTTGCCATCTGTAAAAAACAACCACTATGGCAAAATTGAGATTTGAAGCACTAAAAAAGCTAAATGAGCGATCCAAAGTCCATGTAGAATCTTCCTCCCCCAACATTTCAAAATTCTTTGGGGAGTACGTATTTGGCATGGAACAAATGAGGGCCACCCTTGCACCTGCAGTTTTCAAGAAAGTTAGTCGGGCCATCAAGAATCATGAGAAGATTGATGATACTACAGCCGATGCAGTAGCGTCAGCTGCCAAATCATGGGCAATCTCCAAGGGCGCAACCCACTTCACACACTGGTTTCAACCTATGACGGGTGGAACTGCTGAGAAGCATGATTCTTTCTTTGATGCGCTTTCAGGAATCGAAAAATTTAAAGGAAGTGAATTGGTACAACAAGAGCCAGACGCTTCTTCATTCCCAAGCGGAGGGATCCGCAGTACTTTTGAAGCTAGAGGTTATACAGCATGGGATCCTACATCGCCCATGTTTCTATATGGAAAGACATTAAGTATCCCTACCATTTTTGTGTCCTACACAGGCGAGACATTGGATACAAAATCTCCTTTGTTAAAAGCGCTTAAGGCTGTTGACCTTGCTGCTACTCAAGTATGTCAATTATTTGATAAGGATATTCAACATGTGGTAGCTTCACTTGGTGCCGAACAAGAATATTTCGCTGTGGACAAAGCATTGTATAATGCCCGTCCTGATCTCGTTATGGCAGGTCGTACCGTGTTCGGTCATGCGCCTGCACGTGGCCAGCAGATGGAAGATCATTATTTCGGAACTATTCCAGGTCGTGTTTATGATTTCATGCGCGATTTTGAAATTGAAAGCTGGAAATTAGGTATCCCCGTTCGCACCCGTCACAACGAAGTAGCACCAAGTCAGTTTGAAGTGGCTCCGTTGTTCGAAGAAGTAAACGTTGCAAACGATCACAACCAGTTGATGATGGATGTGATGAGCCGCGTAGGTGAAAAACACGATTTAAAAATTCTTTTCCACGAAAAGCCTTTTTCAGGATTGAATGGAAGTGGAAAACATAATAACTGGTCATTGATTACTGACACTGGTGTAAACTTATATGCACCGTCAAGCTCTGCCCGCGATAATTTACTCTTCTTAACTTTCTTTGTAACTACCGTGAAGGCAGTTCATGAGCATGCTGATCTACTTCGTGCAAGCATTGCTACAGCAGGAAATGATTTTCGTCTTGGCGCTAACGAAGCACCTCCAGCTATCATGTCTGTATTCATCGGATCGCAAATGTCGGCAGTATTGGATGAGTTGGAAAGCAAGGGCAATGTGAAGATCGAGAAGGGTGACAACATGTACATGAAATTAGGAATCGACCAGATCCCTGAAATCATTTTGGATGCTACCGATCGTAACCGTACTTCACCATTTGCCTTCACAGGTAATAAATTTGAATTCCGTGCCGTAGGTGGCAGCGATAATTGCGGTACTCCGATGAGTGCACTTAACCTGATCGTGGCAGAACAGCTTACCCACTTCTATGCAGAGGTAACAAAGCAAATTGGGAATGGCGAAGAGAAGAGAATCGCGATCGTGAACGTATTACGCCAATACATTAAAGAATCCAAAGTAATTCGTTTTGAAGGCGATGGTTATTCTGACGAGTGGGTGAAGGAAGCAGAGAAGCGCGGCTTGAGCAACATCAAAACAATGCCGCGTGCTATCGAAGCCTATGTTTCAAAGAAATCGTTGAGCTTATTTGAGAAGCATGATGTGATGAGCCACAAAGAGGTGGAAGCGCGCAATGAAATCAAGTTAGAAAGCTACATAAAGCGTGTGCAAATTGAAGCGCGCGTTATTGGCGATCTGGCGATGAACCACATCATTCCTACCGCCATTGCTTACCAGAATAAGTTGATCACCAATGCCAATGGATTGAAAGGTCTTGGTTTAGATAATGGAGCAGTGCTTCAAACAATCAAGGACATCTCCGGACATATCGAAACGATTAAAACCGGTACCCGCGAAATGGTGGAAGAACGTAAGCGCATCAATAAGATCACCGATACGCACAAGCGTGCTTTTGCCTATTGCGATGATATCAAAGAGAAATACTTTGATAAAATCCGTGATGCTGTGGACAAGCTTGAACTGTTGGTCGATGATGAAGATTGGCCTCTGGTGAAGTACAGAGAATTGCTTTTCCTCAGATAGGTAATTTTTTATAATAAAAGTGGAAGCCTGTTTTCGAAAGAATGCAGGCTTCTTATTTTTTAGCGGTTTCTGAATGATGGTTTATCCTAGATTATGCATTAGAGTTTGTGGATAACTTCTTTCTCTATGAGAATCAATCAGTTAGTTTCTAATGCATAGCATTAGGATGGTTTGGAATAATACTTGCTCAAAGAGCCTGATTTTCATAGAGTTATATCGAATTCTATT
>CANIVF010000034.1 GCA_947470895.1 Bacteroidota bacterium | reverse complement strand
TTTGTGGATAACTTCTTTCTCTATGAGAATCAATCAGTTAGTTTCTAATGCATAGCATTAGGATGGTTTGGAATAATACTTGCTCAAAGAGCCTGATTTTCATAGAGTTATATCGAATTCTATTTTTCTAATGCATGATCTCGGATAAAAAAATTAGGTTGGAATGAAAGCCTATTCCAACCTAAAATTTACTACATGTCTTTTTTAGCCAGCGGAGGCACGATGCCCATGTTATACCACGTGAATGCATACTGATCGGCCATGGACTCAATGGCCTTGGATAAGTTAGAAGCTCCATGACCTGATTTGGTATCGATTCGAATCAGTACAGGATTTGAACCAATATTTTTATCTTGTAGAGTAGCCGCAAACTTAAATGAATGTGCCGGCACCACACGATCATCGTGGTCTGCCGTGGTTACCATTGTTGCTGGATACGTAGTGTTTTCTTTCAACGCATGCACCGGAGAATATTTTTTCAAGTACTCAAACATTTCTTTTGAATCATCCGCTGTTCCATAATCATAAGCCCATCCCGCGCCAGCAGTAAACTTATGGTAGCGAAGCATATCCATAACACCTACGGCTGGCAATGCTACCTTCATGAGTTCGGGACGTTGCGTCATCGTTGCCCCTACTAACAATCCGCCATTTGATCCGCCTGAGATTGCGAGGTAATTGCTTGAGGTGTATTTCTCCGCAATCATATACTCTGCCGCAGCGATAAAATCATCAAACACATTTTGCTTGCTCGTCTTAGTGCCAGCCAAGTGCCACTTCTCTCCATACTCGCCACCTCCACGTAAGTTAGGTTGTGCATAGATGCCCCCATTTTCCAACCAGGCGATGCGTGATGGACTGAAGCCAGGGGTTAAACTCACACCAAAACCACCATAAGCATAAAGCCATGTTGGGTTTGTGCCATTTAATCCAATGCCTTTCTTATGCACAATAAACATAGGCACTTTCGTTCCATCTTTACTGGTATAAAACACCTGCTTGGTTTCATAGTCATCCGGATGGAAGTCAACCTTAGGCTGGTAGTATAATGAAGAAGTTCCGGTCACTATATCGTACTGATAAATCGTGGTGGGATAAGTAAACGAAGTGAATGAATAATATAACTCCTTGTCGTTTTCTTCGGCACCAAAACCACCTGCAGAACCAATGCCGGGTAAGGCCACAGCGCGGATTAGTTTTCCTTTCAGATCAAATTGCTTCACTTGTGTATTCACATCCACTGTATAATCTGCAAATAAATAACCACCGCCAGTTGAGGCGCTCAACACATTTTCTGTTTCTGGTATAACATCTTTCCAATTCTCAGCATTTGGCATAGCAAAATCTACTTCCACTACGCGATTGTTAGGTGCATTCAAATTGGTTTGAATCAGCAACCGGCTGCCTTCATTTCCTATGATATTATTTTCGTTTTCAAAATGATTCACGATGGTGACCAACTTGCCTTTGGGATCATTCAAATCCTGAATGTACAATTCATTCCCCGTTGTGCTGGTGGCCGCTGATATGATCAGGAAACGTTCATCCTCCGTAAGGCCTCCACCTACATACCTGCGCGGATTTTTGTCATCACCAAAAATGAGCTTATCCTCACTGCGCGGGGTGGCTACTTTATGATAGTACAGCTTATGATTATTTGTTTTTGCTGTCAGCTGACTACCCTTTGGTTTTTCATAGGTGCTGAAATAGAAACCTTCGTTTCCTCTCCACGTAATTCCACTAAACTTGATGTCTCTGATGGTATCTTCTAAAATGGTCTTGTCGATGGAATTCATGATAATCGCTTCTGTCCAATCGGCACCACCTTTGGAAATCTGGTAGGCTACACGCGAGCCATCTTTTGAAAACGATACACCGGCTAAACGCGTTGTACCATCTTTTGAAAATGTGTTTGGATCCAGGAAAACTTCAACCGCACCTTGCTCGCCTTTTTTTCGAAACATCACAGAATGATTTTGTAATCCTTCATTTTTATAGAAATAGATGTACTCCCCGCGTTTGACTGGTGAACCTACTTTTTCGTAATCGTTAAGCGCCTCTAATCTCTTTTTGATTTGTTCCCGATAAGGTATTTTTTCCAGGAAGCCAAACGTAATATCATTCTGAGATGTCACCCAATCGGCCACCTGTTTGGTGGTATCATTTTCCATCCAGCGATAGGGATCTGGCACTACCACTCCAAAGTATTTATCCACGGTATCCACCTTGGCAGAAACTGGGTATTGGGAAATTGCTTCTGGCTTAGGAGGGTTAGAACATGACATGACAATAGCGGTGAGTAAAATTGAACTTATGGATAATGAATGTCTCATAGGGGTGATTTTAAGATAACAATATTAACAGGTCGGTCATTGGTAATCAAGACGCATTTAATTTCAATAATGGCTGCGAAGGAGTTAATAATACCCTAACTTAATCAACAATTAAATGTTATTACTCTATGAACTCAAAATTACTGGCTGCCCTTAACCTGCTCGCCTTAGCATGTGTGCTTACTGTAAATACGCTGGCAATCGTACTTCCAATCAATGGTATGGGCACGGGCGAGCTCTCAGACCTTTATCCAAGCTTGTTCACTCCGGCAGGATTCACCTTTTCGATATGGAGCGTGATCTATTTCTTATTGATCGGCTTTGTGATTGTACAATCGAGAATCTTATCAAAACCTTATTTCACTGAATTATCACTTTGGTTTTTACTGTCATCACTAGCCAATATAAGTTGGATACTCGCCTGGCATTATCTTTTCATTTATGCATCGGTGCTCATCATGTTGATCCTCCTCTTTTCACTCACCCGAATCTTCCTGTTGTTACATTCTTTTGATCTGAACACATGGAAAGAAAAGATATTTATCAAACTCACTTTTATCTTTTACCTATCCTGGATTTGCGTTGCAACCATTGCCAACATATCGGCTTTGCTGGTTTCACTTTCGTGGGATGGCGGATTTCTATCACCGGTCATGTGGACAATTACCATGATCACCATTGCCAGTGTTCTCGGTACCTATATTTCAGGACGCTTTCGCGAGCCAGCATTTTTGATTGTCTTGATTTGGGCGCTTTTTGGAATTTATAGCAAGTGGAACGGTGCGGAAAATAACTCCATCGCTATTACCGCGCTCTTGGAATTATCACTGTTGTTTGTTCTGTTCTTTGTCTTCCGATTTGGACTGAAGAAAAAAACGGTTTGATCGCACCCAACAAAAAAGCCAACCGTAAATGAGTTGGCTTTTTCTTCATGGTAATATTTGTTTGATCAGTTAATCATATCAAATCCTGTATAAGGAATCAGCGCTTTTGGAATTCGGATTCCTTCTGGCGTTTGGTTGTTTTCTAACAAGGCCGCAACAATTCTTGGAAGCGCAAGTGCACTTCCATTAAGCGTGTGCAATAACTGCATCTTACCTTCTTTATTTTTGTATCGCAACTTCAAACGATTAGCCTGAAAGGTTTCGAAGTTACTCACCGAACTTACTTCCAACCAACGTTGCTGCGCGGCCGAATAGACTTCCATGTCATACGTAACGGCTGAGTTAAAACCCATATCACCTCCGCACAACAACAACTTGCGGTAAGGCAACTCCAACTTCTCTAATAATCCTTGCACATGGGCACACATTACTTCCAGTGTCTGATAAGAATCTTCGGGCTTTGTTACTTGCACAATTTCAACTTTATCAAACTGATGCAATCTGTTAAGGCCACGAACGTGTGCTCCCCAACTTCCTGCTTCTCTGCGAAAGCATGGTGTGTACGCTACATTTTTTATCGGCAACTCATCTTCATTTAAAATAACATCGCGATATAAGTTCGTGATCGGAACCTCAGCGGTAGGAATCAGGTATAACCCATCTTCATTCACAAAATACATTTGCCCTTCCTTATCAGGAAGTTGCCCTGTTCCATAACCGCTAGCTTCATTAACCAAAATGGGTGGCTGCATTTCCCGGTATCCGGCATTACCTGCCTCATTCAAAAAGAAGTTGATCAACGCACGTTGAAGACGAGCTCCTTTTCCTTTGTACACAGGAAATCCCGCCCCAGCGATTTTAATTCCTAAATCAAAATCAATGATGTCATACTTTTTGATCAACTCCCAGTGGGGAATCGCTTCTCCGCCCAATGTTGGAATAGTTCCCTGCTGATGAACCGTGATGTTGTCTTCTGCACTTTTACCGGGCGGAACAATTGAAGCTGGCACGTTAGGAATTTTATATAAAATGTCCTGTTGTTTCTTTTCAAAACCTGTAAGGCTCTCTTCGAGTGATTTCAGTTTGTCTTTATCGGCAGCTACCGAAGCACGCAAGGCAGTAGCTTCATTTACTTTGCCCGACTTCATTAATTCCCCGATCTTCTTTGAGTCGGCATTCGATTTTCCCTTGAGCGAGTCTAATGTATTTTGTGTTTCTCTTCTCAATCGGTCATTCTCGATAATCTGCTCTACGATAACTTCGGCATCTTTAAAGTTTCTCTTTTTCAAACCGACTATCACGGTACTGGTCTGCTCACGCAAAATCTGAAGTGTTAACATACTCGCTATTTAAGGGGCCAAAATTAACCAATATTTTTTCATCGAATTTGATTATAATCAATTTTGAGGTATACTTGCATTGTCATCGCAGGCCGATCAGGCCATCAACAATAAAAACTCTGTACTTACAATCTCTTTCCACTAACTGTTAACTATTTTGATTTTTGCTGTCTATCAGCGTTGCATAACTCCAAAAAAAATTTCCTTCATAATTAATCTTTTTTAAACTCGCATGTACACAATTGATGACCTGAACCTCAGGCTCCTTTCTGAATTAAAAGAAATTGCAGAGGGCATGGGCGTAAAAAACGCCAAGAAACTCGCTAAGCAAGATCTGGTTTACAAAATCCTTGACCAACAGGCCATTTCTGGAGAACCCGAGCCTCCTGCTCCGATCGCAGCCAAGAAACAAGTTTCTAGTACCGCTCATGAACCTGAGCGCAAAATGCGACCACGCAGAAGAGAAAATGTGGCGCCTGAAGTAGTGGCGAATCCTAAGGAAGAAGAAAAGGAAATCAGCAACATCAGCAACGAAGAAGCTCCACAAAACTTCAATAACAATGAGGAAATCAAGGAGATCTCTAAATTGGACGAAGTGCAGGAAATCACTCCTCCGGTAGTAGAAGTGGTGCGGAAAGAACGAGAAGAAAGACCTTACCAAAACCCTAATCAAAATCAAAATCCCAATCAACATCAGCAGCCCAGAAAGGAAAACCTGATTCGTGATTTTGATGGTGTGGTTGCCAATGAAGGTGTTTTGGAAATCATGCAGGATGGTTATGGATTTCTCCGCTCATCGGATTACAACTACCTGGCCAGCCCGGATGATATTTATGTTTCTCCTTCTCAGATAAAACTATTCGGTCTTAAAGTAGGAGACACTGTAAAAGGTCAGATCAGACCTCCGAAAGAAGGTGAAAAATATTTTGCACTATTAAAAGTAGACAGCATCAACGGCAAGACCACCGAAGAAATTCGTGATCGTGTTGCCTTTGAATACCTCACTCCGCTTTTCCCTGAACAGAAATTAAAACTGAGCACAACACCAGATAATCTATCAACCCGCATTTTGGATCTTTTCGCTCCTATTGGAAAAGGCCAACGCGGTATGATTGTAGCTCAACCTAAAACTGGTAAGACGGTTTTGTTGAAAAACATTGCCAATGCCATTGCAGAAAATCATCCTGAAGTATACCTGATCGTTCTTCTTATTGACGAACGCCCTGAAGAAGTTACTGATATGGCTCGCAGCGTTAGAGCTGAAGTTGTCGCTTCTACGTTTGATGAACAAGCCGAACGTCACGTGAAAGTGGCCAGCATTGTTTTGGAAAAAGCAAAACGTATGACGGAGTGTGGTCATGATGTCGTAATCCTGTTGGATTCTATCACACGTCTGGCACGTGCCTATAACACCGTTGTTCCGTCATCTGGAAAAATTCTTTCTGGTGGTGTGGATGCAAATGCTTTACATAAGCCAAAGCGTTTCTTTGGTGCTGCTCGTAAAATTGAAAACGGTGGTTCATTAACAATAATTGCTACCGCATTAATCGACACCGGCTCTAAAATGGACGAAGTGATCTTTGAAGAATTCAAAGGTACGGGTAACATGGAGTTGCAGTTAGATCGCAAACTTTCAAACAGAAGAATGTATCCTTCTATTGATGTTCCTGCATCAGGCACAAGACGTGAAGACTTGTTAATGAAAGAAGAAGAACTTCAACGCGTTTGGATCCTGCGCAAGTTTATGGCTGATATGAATTCAGTTGAAGCGATGGAGTTTCTACAAAGCCGCATGAAAGGCACACGCAACAACGAAGAATTTTTGATTTCGATGAACGGATAATTTACCGTCCCCTTTAAAACAAAATCAGGCAACAGGATTCAATCTCATTGCCTGATTGCTTTTAAAACCGGGTTATTTTTTCTTTCTCTTCTTTTCGTGGAAGGCTCCTTTAAATTCAGGATCCTGATAGCGTTTCTGTCTGTCAATTTCTCGAGCCATGTCGTCCGCTTCGCGATACGTGGTTTCCGAGACTTCAACTTCCGCTGGCATTTTCTTTACCGGGATTTTCTCGCGGATAATTTTTTCAACCTTATCGATGTGATACTTCTCCGTTTCAGTCACAAATGTAATTGCTGTTCCCTCCTGAAATGCGCGGCCTGTGCGGCCAGTGCGATGCACATAGTCTTCATACACGATTGGCACATCAAAGTTAATCACATGCGAAACATTGGTCACATCAATTCCGCGCGAAGCCACATCAGTAGAAACCAATATTCTCAATTTACCTTCTTTGAAATCGTTCATCGCATTGATGCGCGTGTTCTGGCCTTTATTTGAGTGCACCACCCTTACCGGACCTAGTTTCTTCCGTTCCAGAAAATGATACACGTTGTTCGCTGCATCTTTAGTGCGTGTAAAAATCATCACCCTCGTAAAGTCATCCCTATGGGTAAGCAGGTATTCCAGAAAACTGATCTTGGTGATGAAGTTGGGTACATAATATAATTCCTGCGAAACCTTGGTGGCTACTGTTGCCTGAGGTGTTGCCTCCACGCGAACAGGAAAAGCAATAAACTCATTCACGAGCCTGTCCATCTTTTCAGGAAAGGTTGCTGAGAACAATAGGTTTTGTCTTTTGGATGGAATCACTTCAAAGATTTTGCGAAGCTGAGGCATGAAGCCCATGTCCATCATGCGATCTCCTTCATCAAGAATCAACGTTTTAATTTGCTTAACCGGAAGTTCATTGCGCTGATATATTTCGAGTAACCGTCCTGGCGTAGCAATCAATAAATCTAAACCCTTATTAATCTCTTCAATTTGCGTTTTAGTACCAACACCACCGTAAATCGCAACAATACGTAATTCTGTATACTTTGCTAACGCAGCTGCTTGTGCTGCAACCTGCACCACAAGTTCTTTGGTGGGAACCAGAATAATCGCCCGGACATCATTGCCCTGAGCATATCTGAGTTTCATAAAAAGTGGTAAGAGATAAGCGGCCGTTTTACCCGTGCCCGTCTGAGCAATTCCTATGATTTGCTGCCCTCCGATAATGAGAGGAATACATTTTTGCTGAATTTCGGTCGGTTCCTGAAATCCAGATTCGGCAATGGCATCCAACAGTTGCTTATTCAATTTAAAATCATTCCACGAAAGTGCACCTGCCATTTATCTTTATCTTTACAACTGTAAGCTTACAAGGTAATGAACTCTACATTAATCACGAATGCAAAAATAGTCAATGAAGGCAAAGTCTTTGAGGGCGATCTGCTGATTAAAGGCCAATTCATTGAAAAGATTGACTCACACATTAATTATCCAGCCAACCATACGGTTGATGCAAAGGGTAACTTTCTGTTACCCGGAGTAATTGATGATCAGGTACATTTTCGTGAACCAGGGCTCACCCATAAAGGAAACATCTTTACAGAATCAAGAGCGGCTGTTGCCGGAGGTGTTACCACATTTATGGAAATGCCGAATACTTCACCTCCGGCATTTACACAGGTTTTGCTTGAAGAGAAATATCAGATCGCAGCACGCACCTCGTTAGCGAACTACTCATTTTACATAGGGACTTCCAATGATAATCTTGAAGAGATTCTCAAGACCAACTTGAAAAATGTCTGCGGCCTCAAAATATTCATGGGCTCTTCTACTGGAAATTTACTCGTTGATGATCCTAAAACATTAGAAGGTATTTTTTCACGCTTTCCTTCATTGATTGCTACCCATTGTGAGGATGAACCTACGATTCGAAAAAATACAGCTGAATTTAAAGAGCGATATGGTGAGGATATGTCAATAAAATATCACTCACACATTCGCAACGAAGAGGCTTGTTTCAAATCTTCTTCATTTGCAGTTGACCTCGCCAAAAAGCATGGCACTAAGCTGCACATCCTTCATATATCAACGGCTAAGGAAACGCATCTTTTCAACAACAACATTCCGCTTGAAAAGAAAAAAATAACTGCAGAAGCCTGCGTGCATCATCTTTGGTTTAATGATCGCGATTATGATCGATTAGGCATGTTGATCAAATGGAACCCTGCCATTAAAACAGAACACGATCAACAGGAAATATTCAATGCGTTGCTGGACGATCGCATTGATGTGATTGCCACCGATCATGCGCCCCATACCTTAGAAGAGAAAGCAAATAAATATTTTCAGGCACCTTCGGGTGGACCATTAATTCAACATACATTGGTAGCCATGATGGAGTTTGTTCATCAGAAAAAAATATCCATCGAAAAAATGGTTCAGAAGATGAGCCACAACCCAGCTATCCTATTTGAAATTGAAAAACGTGGTTTTCTCCGTGAAGGATATTTTGCGGATCTGGTTTTGATCGAACCAAATCATCCCTGGCAGGTTAGCAAGAATAATATATTGGCCAAATGTGGCTGGTCGCCTTTTGAAGGAAACACCTTTCGTTCAGCTGTAAAGCATACCTGGGTTTCTGGTTACTTAGCTTATGCTAACGGACAACTCAACGAAGGTAAGTCGGGCGAGAGATTAACATTTCACCGGTCCTAGTTTAAAATCATTTTTGGCATTTTAGTAAAGCATGCCTAACTTTACATTCCTAAAAACGCTTTTTAAAAGAGCAATCTTTGTTGAGCCCGTATGGTGGATGTAGTTCAGTTGGTTAGAATGCTAGATTGTGATTCTGGAGGTCGCGGGTTCGAGCCCCGTCATTCACCCATAAAATTAAAGGCCTAAATCAGGCCTTTTTTTATTTCTTGCCTCCAAGTAAAGCACTCGGTTATGTCTATTTAGTTTCTTGAAAATCAGTTTCTCCTGATTAGACCAATAACCTTTATTTAAAGAGAATTAATCGTTGATTGAAGTCGTTCTTTTTTAATAAATTTCTTCAATGAAGAAGTGGGATGAACTGCAAAGCTATCCATTAGAAAGAAAGATCCGTATTCTATATGAAGAGGCTACATTCATCATGGCCATTCGCTACTACAAGCATAAAATAAACTTATACCTGCTCGGGAGTGATTATGTAGAAGTCTTTGTTGATCATAAAAATTCATCGATTGACAGAATCTCTGTTTTAGACACCCAGCATTCGCGAATGAAATTTTATTGCGATCAGATTAAACTTCCTTTAAATACCTAAAAACAAAAAACCCCGACTAGTCGGGGTTTTCGGTTTATACTTTAATCCTGTTAAGCAGTTGCCGCAGGCGATGACTCTTCCACTTTAATCTGCTGCTTTAACGTCACGGTCTTTCTCGCCTTATAACTACAATAAGAGCACAGATAATGTTTCATCAACTCTCCCTCTTCAGTAAAGCTAGGCGCTTTGATTATTTCTTCACGCGTCACTTTAAATGTCTGATAATTGCACTCCGGACATTGAATAGCATGAAGGTGGCCCGAATATTTCTCAACTTGCTTGTAGCCAGTTTCTTCATCCAACCAAACATCGTAATCAACAGAAAACACATTTTCTTCAGCAATCATCCCCTCATCTAAATGAGAATCTTCTTCCTCTTCACTCAAAAGCTTCATCGGCTTTCCTGTTTTTGGGGAAACCCTCGGCTTATAGCGAAGTACTTTCAAGCGCTTTTCGATAAAGAAAGGATAGTAAAACTTCAGCAGGTTCTGAATGATCATAGCTACCAGAATTCCCATCATGGCAGTAGTGAAAATCCTCACGAACACCCATAGAGTAGTTAACTCTACCACATTGGCGTTCACAAAAAAACAGGCTCCAATAATAAAACCGATAGTCGCAATCCAAAGTGCCCTGATCTCATTACGATTGATAAAATCATATTTGTCTTTGTTTCCACTTACCGCTGAAAGCTTGATGATGTAGCCCAGAACAACAAGTAAGCCCAATGCCCAAAATACAAAGGCAGACTTTAAGGCTAAACTGTTCCAAGCATCATACTTGTGGGGATCAATTACCAATTGTGGATCTATCATGACGTTTTTCTGTTTTAATTCAGGATTTCAATTAATGGTAAGCTTCAAATTAGGTGATGTTAACTTCAAATATAAAGACAATTGGGCCGAATTTAGAATGTCTTTATTAATTTTTTAAATTTTTCAGTGTGAAGTTAATCCTTTCAGCTTAAAATAAACTGTGAAATTTCTGCAATGGCTAGCGATTCTGACTCAATCATTCCCATGTGTCCAGTATTCGGCAAGGCAAAGAATATTGATTTTGGGCTTATTGAGGCCATTGTTTTTGAGAGATCCATGGTGATAATCTCATCCTGATCGCCTGCTAAAATAAGGGTTGGATAAAGATAATTAGCCAAAAATTCCTCCCGTGACAGTCTATCTCTCATGGCTTTTGAATACGAAACCAACGTAGCAAGAGGAGTTTTTAGACTAATCGATCTTACCCGCGCAAGAGCCTGGTGAGCCTTATTATAAAATAAGGCTGGCACAAAGGTTTGAATAAATGGCTCTACCCCATTCTTGGTTACAAAATCAATAACCTTATCCCTGTTTGCTTTTTTTTCCTCAGAATCAGCAAAAACTGATGAATGGAATAAGACTAATTTTTTACAGAATTCTGGATCCTTGGCCGCCATGGCTAGCACTACATACCCCCCCAGAGAATGGCCCACTAAAACCGGGTCCTTTATTTGTTCTTCCTTAAGCCAGTTTAATACCATCTCCGCAACAAAATCGATGGATAAAGAGCCTTCTTGTAGTGGACTTTCACCGAATCCCGGAAGGTCAATGGAAATTACGCGCCCATAATTCGAAAGTTTTTTGTCAAATCCATCCCAAATCTCATGAGTCTCACAAAAACCGTGAATTAGAATGATCGGTGTTCCAACCCCCTGCTCACGAAAAAATATATTCATCTCAGACAACAGCTTGCGCTGAAACGTGCATTGAAATAACTGCCTTCATAATTCCATCAGGATCAAAACCACACTCCCTGTGAAGATCGATTTGTTCCCCATGCTCCACAATTTCGTCCGGTATACCGAGTCTTTTTACTTCGGCTGAGTAACCATGATCAGCCATAAACTCCAACACTGCGCTGCCAATACCCCCTTGAATACACCCGTCCTCCACGGTAATTATTTTTTTGAAGTTTGAAAATACTTCATGAAGCAGTCCTTCGTCTAACGGCTTGGCAAACCGCATATCATAATGTGCTGGGGTTATGCCTTGTTTTTCCAATTCCTCACATGCTTCTACCGCATAATTGCCAATGTGCCCAAAGGTTAAAATCACAACTCCCTCTCCTTCTTTTATCTTTCTTCCCTTTCCAACTTCGATTTGTTTAAAGGCGGTTCGCCAATTAGGCATAACACCCTGGCCACGGGGATAGCGAATAGAGAATGCTCTTTCTGTTCTGGGAAGCTGTGCCGTAAACATAAGGTTACGCAATTCTTCCTCGTTCATTGGTGCGGCCACGATCATATTGGGTATGCACCTGAAATAGGCTATGTCATATGCTCCATGGTGAGTCGGTCCATCTGCTCCTGCAAAACCAGCCCGATCAAGGCAAAAATTAACTGGAAGATTTTGTATGCACACATCGTGTATCATCTGGTCATAAGCTCTTTGCATGAATGAACTATAAATATTACAGAAAGGAATTAACCCTTGGGTGGCTAGTCCAGCAGAAAATGTAACAGCATGTTGCTCGGCAATACCCACATCAAAAGCGCGTGTAGGCATTTCTTTCATCATGATATTCATGGAAGACCCTGAAGGCATAGCTGGGGTTATTCCTATGATCTTTTCGTTTTGAATGGCCAACTCTACTAAAGTGTGTCCAAAAACATCCTGATACTTTGGAGCCTGTGGAGTATCGTGAACCTTCTTATATATTTCTCCAGAAATTTTATCGAATGTGCCTGGAGCATGCCAGGTGGTGGCATTTCCATTTTCTGCAGGCAAATAGCCTTTCCCTTTTACCGTAACACAATGCAAAATCTTAGGACCCTTTATGTCTTTAAGATCACGCATTACTGCAACCAGATGATCGACATCGTGACCATCTACCGGACCAAAATACCGGAGATTAAGTGATTCAAAAAGATTGCTTTGACTGAGCAAAGTAGATTTAATACCTGTTTCTACTTTGGAAACAATATCCTGGGCATTCTTTCCAAAGTGTGAAAGCTTGCCCAATAAGTTCCATACATCATCCTTCAAACGATTATATGTCTTAGATGTGGTGATGTCGGTTAAATAATCTTTGAGAGCCCCAACATTGGGGTCAATCGACATACAGTTGTCGTTGAGGATAATTAAAAGATTAGTGTCGGAAACGCCTGCATGATTTAAACCTTCAAAGGCCATGCCTCCGGTAAGGGCACCGTCACCAATTACTGCAATATGTTGTTTATTCTCAAGCCCCAGGTATTTTGAAGCTGCTGCCATACCCAATGCTGCAGAAACTGATGTGGATGAGTGACCTACTCCAAACGAATCATATTCGCTTTCACTTCTTTTAGGAAATCCAGAAATACCTGTATAGGATCGGTTGGTGTGAAAAATGTCTCTTCTTCCTGTCAGAATTTTATGACCGTATGCCTGATGGCCCACATCCCATACCAGTTGATCGGTTGGAGTATTAAAAACGTAGTGAAGTGCGACTGTCAATTCAACAACACCAAGGCTCGCCCCAAAATGACCGCCATAAACAGATACATTATCAATGATAAAGTGACGTAGTTCATCACATAATTGAATCAACTGAGCCTGATCCAATTTTTTAAGATCATCAGGGCTATTTATCTGCGTAAGCAGCTTTCCGGGTGTAATTAGCATGTGCTATTGGGATTTGCCATCGATAATCCATTAAACAACTTTAAAAGATAACTGTTTTGAATGATTTTTTTGGGATCAACAAGGTAAAATTAGTCAATTATGCAATCCCCATGAATTTGTAGGCCTGCAACTAAATTAAAAAACCGAAAATCTTCAAATCCTGATTATTTTTACCGCCCTATTATGATTATGGAACAAGAAAGTTTTGAAATACGTCTGCCGCTTTTTGAGGGCCCCTTTGACCTTCTGTTATTTTTTATCGAGCGCGATGAATTAGACATTAATGACATCCCTATTTCAAAAATTACAAATGATTTTCTTGAATACATCAGGCGGCTTGAAACCTTGAATATTGAAGTAGCCAGCGAATTCATATTAGTTGCTGCTACGCTGATGCGGATCAAATCCAAAATGCTTTTACCTCGACCACAACTGGATGAGCAGGGCAACGAGATAGACCCACGCGAAGAGTTGATTAAGCACTTGATGGAATACAAAAAATACAAGTCAGTGGTTGAGCAATTCCATAAAATGGAAGAGACGGAGTTGATGAAGGAGAAGCGCGGCAACCTGATGAAAGAGTTGCGAACCCTGGCAGAAGTGACCAACGTTGAAGCTGAACTTCAAGATGTAGACTTGTTCAAGTTGCTTATCGTGTTTGAAAAAGTATTAAAGCGTGCTGAGGAAGAAAAGTACAAGCCGATTCACCAGGTAATTCAATATCCTTACACTGTTGAAGGCCAGAAAGAATTTATTCTCAATCAGGTAACTGTAAAACCTCGTGTAGCCTTCACCGAATTATTCGAACAGGCACCAACACGCATCTCTTTGATTTTTAATTTCCTGGCCATTCTCGAAATGCTTGCCAATGGCTTATTGACTATTCAGGTAGGTGAAGGGTTCAATAACTTTTGGGTGATGAGACCACAGGTTGATCCTGCTCAGGTGGATTTGAGCTTATAATACTTTTTAAGCACGCCATTTAAACGATCTGTCATCGATGGCTCTCATCGTACAAAGTATTCCATCGAGGTGATCATATTCGTGCTGCAACAATTCTGAAAGATTGTATTTCATTTTCCATTCATGTTGCTGCCAGTTTTCATCATGATATGTAATTGTCAATTCCTTATGTCGCATCACTTTTACAAAAAGGTTTGGAAAGCACATGCAGTCATCCCATACTTCAAACAGTTCGTCACTTAGAAAAGTGAATTCAGGATTAATAAAAACAACGGGCTTATCGATGTTCATATAAATTACACGCTTCATAATTCCTAGCTGTGGCGCGGCAATGGCACGACCAAAATTATATTTAGCACGAATTTCTTCCATCACAGTATGCAAATCGGTCACCCAACCTCGCACGAGTGGAAGTTCCGCTTCCAGGACAGGTTGTGAAACCTGATAGAGTAAGGGATTGCCGAGTAAGAGTAAGTCCTGAAGACGCTTCATAATTTTGACAAACTTGTTTTTAAAGGATATTTAATGCTATTAAAAAATGAATATTCCCCCTTGAATAAAATAATAAACGCAATAAACATTATCTCGTCCGGATCTTATTTGCTGATGTGGCATAAAAAAGAATAAAAAGATAACACGGTATCACCATCCAATAGGCAGCCTGTGGATTTAAGTCTTCTGCAATACGACCATAAACTAAAGGAAGAACAGCGCCACCACCAATAGCCATTATCAATAATGAGGAACCCGTTTTTGTAAATCGTCCGAGACCATTAATTGCAAGAGGCCATATGGAAGGCCAGATTAAGGCATTCGCTAATCCCAACAGTGAAATAAAAATAACGGAAGTTAGTGCCTCCGTAAATAAAGCGATAAGAGCAAAGGCAACTCCGGCAATGGCTGACAATTTTAGAGCACGATTTTGATTTATAAAACGAGGAATACAAATGATTCCAATCACATATCCCACCAACATATTGAGAATAGTGAAGCTTGCAAAGTATGTTGCCTGAGAAACCGCAACGCCTTGTGAAGTAGCATAGCTGAATATTGTGTCGACTGCAATTACCTCAACGCCCACATAAAGAAATACGGTTAACGCACCCAATAGTAAATGTGGAAATTGAAGAATACTTTTCTTGTTCTCATTGGCGGCAGTAGTCGCTTCATCTTCCTCATCAGTATCCAATTCCGGTAACGCAGAAAAATAAATTAGCAACGCTAACACAATCAACATAATCATCATGCTGATATATGGAAAGATTACTCGGCTTGCCAGTGCTTCCAATTCAGCAATTCTTTCAGTCGCACTTAAAACGCTCAATTTTTGTTCGAGTAAATCTGCATCACTTAGGATGATGGCTCCTAAAATAATGGGTGCCATCACTCCTGCAATGCCATTGCTGATGCCCATGATGCTCATTCGCTTTGCTGCACTTTCTGCAGGGCCCAACTTCGTGATGTATGGATTTGATGCGGATTGTAAAATGGTAAGTCCCGCACCTTGAGTAAACAGACCAAATAAAAATAAAGGATACAAGCGCGTGAGAGCAGCTGGAATAAACAACAGGGTCCCTAAAGTCATTATGAACAAGCCTAACGACATTCCCTTTTTCGAGCCAGTCTTCCTCAACACCCAGGACGAAGGAATGGCCATAATGGAGTATGAAATATAAAACGAAAATGCCACCAGATAGGATTCGAAGGTGGTGAGCTCGCAGGCTATTTTAAGATAAGGGATCAATATAGAACCCAGCCACGTGACAAAGCCAAAGATGAAAAATAATATACCTATGATCAGAATATCCGAATTGATGCCCAAGATAATTTTATTCTTCATAAAGCTTTTTAAAACTAAACTAGCGCTTTTATTCGAAAATGAATCCAGATACAGGATACACGTTTAAAAAAACAGATAAGTCTATAATTCGATTGCTTAGGATCAAATGACTTCTCGTTGGTGAGGACTTATTTCCTACTCTACCAACCCACCGGTAAGTCTCACTAGGTCTACACGACTGGAAATATTTGCATAAATGGCAAGGTAATTTTCAAGAGCTGCACGCTGGTAACTGTCTTGCACAATACGCAAATCGATAGCACTCAACGCACCGTTTTTATATCGCTCATTAGCCAACGAAAGATTGAGCTCTGCAGCCTGCAAGCGTACCTGGGCAATTTGAACCAATTGCCTTCTCAGGTTATATAAATCAAAGCTGGCGAGTAAATCATTTTCGAGCGACAGCCGTAGTTGATCCGTGGTAAGCTGCGCGATTTTTTCCTGCACTTGCGAATTCTCAACCGCGCGTCTTATCTGGCCACCATTAAACAAGGTGAAACGCAAACCAAAGTTCGCATAAGCGCCATAGCTGTTACCGGTTTGTGTGAGTGGCTTCAGTGCCGTTTCATTTACTGTGTTATACACGGGTTGACCCTGATCTCTGTTTACAAAACCCACCGTGTTTTCAATGGTATTGCCGGTGGGGGCCCTGAAGTTGGCATTTAATCGATCTAAGCTACCTGTTGCCCCTAAGTTCAATAATACCGTGGGGGAGTAGTTTGACTCTGCCAGGCGAGTGGCGTTACGAAATAGCTCCTGGCTTACAAATTGATTTTTCAGGTTTGTATTTGAACGAACCATTTTATCGCGCAAATCTTCGTAGCGATATTGTTCATTCTCAATCGGAAATACATCGGTGAACTGGTAGGTCTTATTAATGTTTTCGTTTAGCAAGAGATTGAAATCGCGAATGGAGTTCTTAAGGAGAATCTCCTGCTGAAGTACACTCGCTGAGTCTGTCAGGTAGTTATTTTGTTCTTGCAGCACATCAAACGTAATTGCTCCTCCCAATTCTTTTCTAAGCTTTACATAGTCGTATCGCTCTTTTGAAAATCCCTTGTTTTTAATCAGAACCTGAAGCTGTTCTTTTTGCAGAAGCACACTGTAGTAACCAAGAATAATAGCCTGCACCGTATTCTCCATGACAAACCGGGCATTACCACTGCTTAACTCTTCCAGTTTATCCAGTCGCTGTTTTGTTAGGCGAACAAAAAAACCATCAAACAACGTGAACTGTGCATCCAGCTGACCGTTCACGTTATCCGAAATATTTCTACCGGCCACTGCAAAGGGGTTAGCAGGTTTGCGTTGAACCACACTGTTGGGTTGACCTCCAATCAAATTGATTGCCGGCAGCATCCCTGCTTGCCCCCAGTTATTATTATTCTTCGCAAGATCAAGATTCAATTTACCGATCTGCACATCAAAATTATTCTGCAATCCGATTTGGATAGCCCGTGCCAGGCTTAGCGTATCTTGTGCGCCAGATATTGAGATCGTGCAAACAAAAATGATAACAGCAAAAAAACGATTCATAGTTAAAATGAGATTGACTTAATGAGTTTTTATGTTGGATTCTTTGCTGCTGACATAAGAATAAATGGCAGGAATTACATACAGTGTAAGCACGGTGGCAAATGCCATTCCTCCAATTACCGCAATACCCATTGATACTCGGCTTTCAGAACCCGCACCCAATGCCAATGCAATAGGTAGAATTCCAAGAATAGTAGAAAGACTCGTCATGAGAATCGGGCGGAAGCGTGACTCAGCAGCTTCAGTAACGGCATCCATTAATTTCTTGCCCTGTTCTTTTCGTTGGTTTGCAAATTCCACAATCAGAATTCCGTTTTTTGTTACCAATCCTATTAGCATGATGATACCGATCTGACTGAAAATATTTAATGTTTGATTGAAGTACCACAAAGAGATTAACGCACCAGCCAAAGCCAATGGCACGGTAAACATAATGATGAGTGGATCTTTGAAACTTTCAAACTGACCAGCCAGAATCAAATAGATGATTGCCAATGCAATTAAGAAAGCAACATAGATACTACTAGAACTTTCTGCAAACTCACGTGAAGCTCCGTCCAAGCTGGTGGTGTACGTTTCATCTAATACTTCATCGGCAATCCGTTCCATTTCTTGGATGCCCTCACCTAAAGCAACACCGTTGGCAAGTTGTGCACTTACTTTAGCTGAAGAATAGCGATTGAAGCGGAACAACTGAGGTGGACTACTAAGTTCTTCAAACGTAACCAGATTATCCATCTGAATTAATTCACCTCTTTTGTTTTTCACATAGAGTGTCTTCAAATCCAGAGGCTCATTGCGATCGGATCTTTCTACCTGTCCGATAATTTGATATTGTTTACCGTCCATGATGAAATTACCAAAGCGAGAACCACTAAGACCAAGTTGTAAAGTTTGAGCAATGTCCATTACGTTTACGCCCAGATTTCGTGCCTTATCGCGATCAATAGTAATATTGATTTCTGGTTTATTGAATTTCAAATCAAGATCAACGAAAGCGAACTTAGGGCTTGCCGCAGCCTTGGCCATAAAGTCGGGCAATACCTTTTTTAACTTTTCAATCTCACCAGCCTGAATTACAAACTGCAATGGGAATCCTCCTCTTCGATCTCCGATTGTCTGTGCCTGAGTGACAAAGGTTCTTACACCGGTATACTTCCGAGCTTTGTCAGTTACATCATCTACAATTTGTTGCTGTGTACGATCGCGATCCCGGGGATCCTTAAGAATCACTCTGACAAAACCTGAGTTAACGCCTGAGCCCCCAAAGCCCGGAGCTGTTACACTCACCATTCCAGAGCGTTCAGGAACTTCATTGCTAACAAAATCAGTCAATTCCTGTACATATTTATCCATGTACTCATAAGTAGCTCCTTCTTGTGCCTGAGCCTGAAGACGGAACTCGCTTCGGTCTTCCATAGGTGCGAGTTCTGAAGGCACATTCTTACCTAAAAAGAATATTAATACTACCGAAAGACCAATAACAACAAACGCTAACCACCTGTGGCGCATAAAACCATGCAATGATGAGCTGTATGCATTTGTTAATCCCGCGAAGAAAGGTTCTGTTACACGATAAAGCCACGGCTGGGAAGCTCTGCGCTTCAGGATTTTTGCGCTCATCATTGGAGTAAGAGTCAATGATACAAATGCTGAGATAGCAACCGAGCTGGAAACCACTAACCCAAATTCCCGAAATAATCTACCTGTCAAACCTTGTAAGAAAATCACAGGTAAAAACACGGCAACTACAGAAACAGTTGTCGAGATAACCGCAAAATAAATTTCTGTTGATCCTTTTTTAGCGGCCTCTTCAGGATCTTCTCCTTCTTCAATTTTTACATAGATATTTTCCAACACCACAATGGCATCATCAACAACAAGACCAATGGCGAGCACGATACCCAATAGCGTAAGAACATTGATCGTGAAGCCAAGCAGGTACATGACAAAGAACGCTCCGATTAAAGAGATAGGAATAGTAACAATTGGAATGACTGTTGTGCGCCAATCGCGCAAGAACAAAAAGATGATAGCCAATACCAGGCAGAAAGCGATGATAATGGTTTCCTCTACTTCTGAAATCGATGCCCTGATGTAATCAGTAGAATCAAAACTCATCTGATAACTTACATCCGGAGGAAGATCACGTTGAATCTGGGCCAGCTTAACTTTAAGGCGGTCTGAAATGTCGATATTATTAGCACCTGGTTGTGCCACGATGGCCACAGCACATCCGGGAATACCGTCTCTTCTAAGAATAGTACGGTCGTTCTCGGCACCTAAATGCGCATATCCCACATCGCTGAAACGAACAATATTATCTCCATCTTCTTTTATAATGAGGTTGTTGAAATCTTGCTCGGTAGTTAATCTACCCATGGTGCGCACAGTAAGTTCCGTATTTTGCCCCTCTACACGGCCTGATGGAAGCTCTACATTTTCACGGTTAACGGCCTGAAGAACATCTGATGGCGCCAATTTAAGAGACGCTAGCTTGATGGGATCCATCCAAAGGCGCATGGAATATCTGCGTTGTCCCCAGATACTTACAGAACTTACTCCCGGAATAGTTTGAAGTCGTTCTTTAAAGTACAACTCTGCAATATTCGATATTTCGAGAAGGTCTCTTTTATCACTTCGTATGGTTAGGAAAATAATTGGGCTTGAGTCTGCATCAGCCTTTTCAACACGAGGAGGATCTACATCGGGTGGAAGGCGGTTTAGAGCGCCTGATACTTTATCACGTACATCGTTAGCAGCGGTTTCTAGATCGACACCTAATTCAAATTCTACCGTAATGTTGCTTCTTCCCTCCCGGCTCACTGAAGTTATCGTGCGTACACCGGGCACACCGTTAACAGCCTCTTCGAGTGGTTCAGTAATTTGTGATTCAATCACATCGGAATTTGCACCCACATAGGTTGTTGACACAGTAACTACAGGCGGATCAACACTTGGAAATTCGCGGACACCTAAAAACGAAAAACCAATAACGCCAAAAAGTATAATGACCAGAGACATTACGATGGCCAGAACAGGTCTGTTAATACTGGTTATGGATAAACTTGCCATGGTTATATTTTTTTAGGCCTCAACAATCACTCAATCTATTCTCGAAATTTGAACGTTCATGCCCTGACGCAACTGCAAGATGCCCGTAGTAAGCAGCGTGTCGTTGGCTTTCAGTCCGGTCAAAACTTCCAAGGAATTGGCTGTGCGGATACCGGTTTCTATAAAAACTTCTTTTGCCTTTCCATTCTCCAGAACAAAGACTTTTTTACCGGCCTGCTCTGGTATTACCGCTTCAGTAGGAACCAGTATTGCATTTGCCATCGACTCTAAAATAAGTTCAACTTTAACAAACTGACCGGGCAACAAGCTGCCTCCGCGGTTCTCTGCCATTGCTCTGATCTTTAATGTTCGCGTGGCCGGATCAATCCTTGGTTCAATAGCATAAACCTGACCTTCATACACTTTTAAATCGCTTTCAATGGCAAAGCGGATTCTTTTGCCAGGCGCCACTTGTGTGCTGTAACGACCAGGAATGGCAAACTCAATTTTGGCTGGTGATATATTATACAGCGTGGCAATGGGTGTGCTTGGTGATATGTATGCGCCTTCGCTGACGAAACGCAATCCAATCACTCCGGCAAAAGGAGCCATGATCTTTGTTTTGGCAAGTTGTGTTTCGAGCAGGCGAATATCGGCTACCGTTGTGTTCAAGCGGTTCAATGCGTTGTCATATTCTTCCTGACTAATGGCGTCCTTTTCTAAAAGCTTGCGCTGACGAAACTCGTTATCTTCATTCAGCTTGCGATTATACTTTTGCTTTTCGAGTTGCGCTTCAATCTCATCATCGTTGGTTTCAATCAGCAACTGGCCTTTGTCTACCCGTTTACCTTCGTTAAAATGAATGGCCGTAATTTTTCCTGACACTTCGCTTTTAAGTTCCAAAGATTCATTCGGTAATACCGAACCGGTTACGTTCAACTTATTATCCAATGGAGCAGATTTGATGATCATAGCGTCAACCGAGAGTTTGCCTCCGCGGCCTCCACCCTGTGGCTGGCCTGGCGCAACTGCTTCATCGTTACCTTTAAACCAATTCACCTTTGGCAATGCAAGCAGGAGTATGACAACCGCTACAACGGCAGCAGTAATAAATTTCTTTTTCATTGATTATTAGAGAGCATTTAAATGGATATCTAAAACATTTCCTTACTTTATTGACTTGAGCCATTCATGTAATTTCAACACCTGTGGCACGACCAATTCAGTTTCATCATTTTTAATTATAAAATGTGCCTTCTTCATTTTCTCATCTTGTGGCATTTGATTTTTAATGATCTTTTCCACATCAGTTTTATCGCGTTGTGGATCGCGCTGTAAAACCCTTGTTATTCTTAATTCATCAGGAGCAGTGACCACAATAATTTTATCTAACGCTTGATACGATCCTGCCTCAAATAAAAGAGCTGCCTCTTTCAGACAATACTTAGCTCCAAATTGTTCGTTCATCCATTGGTTATAGTCTTTAGCCACTCTGGGATGAACTAAAGAATTCAGTTTGGTTAACTTCTCCGGTGAATTAAAAACCGTTTTACTCAGCAACTCCCGATTAAGAACACCTCTCTCATCATAGCACAATGATCCGAATTCTTTTTTGATCTGATCGATCAGTATTCCGTCAGTGGTCATTAATTTTTTGGCTTGGCTGTCGGCATCATACGCAGGAACACCTAATACATGAAAGATCCGGCAAATCAAACTCTTGCCTGATCCAATGCCTCCTGTAATTCCTATTTGAATGGGTTGATGCATGTATAAATCAAAAGAATTAGTCGATCTTAAAACTGACTGAGTCGATAGAAACTACCTGTGCATAGATGGGTAGCCCAATTATCTTCGGATACGCCTGATAAGATCCTTTTACTTCAACATGCTTTAAATCGAGCATTGCTCTTAACTGCGATGATTTCTCTATTAAATCTGCTTTTTGATTAACCGGAACCTGTAAAGATACTTTTACACTGTCGGTAAAGTATGGCTTACGTGCTCCAGACCGATTAATAGCTTTTACTTTGATCATGACCTCTATAATTTCAACAGCGCCAACTAATACGTTTACTGATATCACCGGTGGATTACGGTTAATCGATTCGCTGTTAAAGAGTGGAACTTCAAGTTCATCGTGAAATGTTTTGCTGATCCGCTTTCCCTGAACTGGCAACACAATCGTGTCAGATAGTGTGGCAATAATACTTTTAGGTCCATCAATCACTACAGAATCCGGAGTTAATTCCACTACACCTGTGTGTCCAAATCCCTCACGGAACGTTACCTTAGTCAAATCGACAGAAAGCATAAACGTCTTTGAGGTTTTTTCGTCAACATTTATTTGTAACGTGTCTGTGACTATGTAGTTGATTTGAAGGCCACTCAACTGATTAATTAAAACTGGCGTTAATGTGCTCGAAGGAATCTTTTTGATATCCAAGGGCCTTTCCAACGGAATAACCAAATCAGGAACCTTCATTCCCCATGTTTTACGAATCAAATCCCAGCCATTACCAGTCACATTTATGTTAATGTATCGTGGCAACGGAGTTACTGCTACGAATTGCTGATTGGCATATTCAAAATGAAGGGGAAAACGAATGGTTGATGCATGACTTTTATTAAAAGCATTGAACAACCAAAAAATTGAAGCTGCCAAAAGACACAAGATAACGGCCTTCCAGTTTGTCCGGTTGAATTGAAAGAGATTCATAAAAACCCGTACGAAATCCATACCCTTACCAGATTGCCAGAATGACCCGCTTCCGCTGCGGGGTTGATTGAAAAAAAAGCTTAGGCAGGTTTCTTTCCTGCAGCTGCTTTTGTAGAGTCCATTGATATGGAAGATTTAGAGAATTTTATTCTTCCTCCACGCTCCACTTCGATAATAAATGTGTCGTCTTCAGTATCAGCAATGCGTCCATGCATGCCGCCAATGGTAACCACATAATCACCCTTCTTAAGTTCTTCCACAAACTTCTTCTGATCCTTTGCTTTCTTCTGTTGCGGGCGAATCATAAAAAAGTAAAATACGGCAATGATAGCGCCCATGAAGAGCAACTGCATGGTCATTCCATTTGGTTGTGCTTGTAATAAAATTGAATTCATAATTAAAAAATTTGGGGCTGTAAGTTATTCTATTAAAACAATCATCCCAAACCCATTTAAGGATTTGGGATGATCTCAAACTTCACTGTGATGTTATTATTACTTTACCGGGCCTGCGGATTGTGCCGTTGGTGTTACCATCGCCTTAAAGCGAAGTGTGGTTACTTTAGGCCATGTATTTGCCGTAACGGTGATCGTTTTATTAGCTATGCCGGGCTTTCCGTTACTATCAAACTCTGCGGTAACAAAGCCAGTTCCTCCCGCAGGAATAGGATCTTTGGACCAGGTTGGTACAGTACATCCACATGATGGCTGTGCGTTCTGGATAATTAAGGGAGCCTCACCCGTGTTGGTAACTTTATAGGTGTAGCTCACTTTCTGACCTTCTGCAATCGTTCCAAAATCATGATCCGTTCTTTCAAAATTTAATACAGGCAAGGGGCCATCTGGCTTTTGCTCAGGGGCAGCATCTGGTATTGCGGTTGGTGTAGGGGCTGCTGCACTTTTGTTACCTTCAATCTGTGCAAGGCGGCTCTCCAATTCGGCTATTCGTTTTTCTGACGCACGGTCCTTACAACTCATGATCAAAACAACCAGAGCTAACATTGACATTAATTTGACTGCAACTTTCATATCCTTTGATGTTTAATTTTTTCGTTGACTTAAGGGTTCAAAACTATAGGTAACGCAGGTGTTTTTCTATTTTCCTGCGATGATTAACAATTTGTTAACTGTTCTTTGTTCCGCGTATTTGCTCCAGAAGTTCATCGACATCATCCAGCAGGCGCTGAGCTTTATCTTTGGCTTCAGATACTACTTTTTGACCTTGTGATTTGGCCTCCGTAGTGAGCGGTGTTTCCTTTCCTGAAACCACATCGGCTAAGAATTCTTCCAGAATCTTCTTATACTTATCCAATTGAAAGGAAAGTTTCTCTCTTGTATTGGTGCCTTTGTCCGGAGCATACAATATTCCTAAAATAGCTCCTGTTGCTGCTCCCGCAAGGAAAACCAACAATGCATTACTTCCTTTTTTGCTCATCGCTGTAAAATTTACTGGCATCAAAGATACGATTTCCGACTCTAAATTAATAGAGTCAGGCATGACCAAACTTTAAGTTTAATACTCTTATTTATTATCGATAAGCCCTCGCCCACTTTTCTTAATGTCCCCCGATTCCATCATGGATTTGGAAATCACGTCCAGTATTCCGTTGATAAACTGTTTACTTTTTGGCGTACTGTATTCTTTGGTAAGCTCGATGTATTCATTGATGGTAACTTTCACCGGAATGTTCGGAAAATGAATCATTTCGGCAATGGCCATTTCGATGATTATACGATCGGTAAGCGGAAGACGATCTACCTCCCAGTTTTTGGTATTTTTAGCGATTAGCTGTTTGTACTTTTCATCCAGATCGATGGTGCTCTTAAACAGTTTTTCAATAAAGTTTTTGTCATCTTCCCAATCCAGCGAAAGTTTTTGAATTTCTATTTGCCCATCGGCAAAGGATTTAACGGTTTTATCCACGAGGCTTCGAATAATAACTTTATCCTCGGCCCAACGAATGTCCTGCTCTTCGAAAAAATCATTAATCGGGCCAGCGCCCAAAATTAATTTACGCACCAGGTGCCGTATCAATTCCCTCTGGCTTTCTTCATCTGTCCTTTTGTCGGATATAAACTTCAAATAAGTTTCATCGTCTTTGAGTATTTCCCGAAACCAGCCTCTTACCTTATCCCGATTTTTCTGCCAGCCCGAATCTGATCGTAGCAGCTGCTTCTTTAGCTCTTCATTTTTAGATATCGCTGTTACCCAGGGGTGATTAACAAAACTCGAATGATCTACCTTCTTCTCGGCCGCTGCCAGCTCTGCAAATTCCGTAATCAGAGTGAGTACACTATGATAAAGCGTAGAAAGTCTTTCAATTTCGAGCACACTGTTTTTTCCCAGAAAGTCCTGATCTTTTTTTACCTGTTGCTGGTATATGCGCAGCGCGTCTTCGGACACCATAATTACCTTTTCTTCGGCATCAGCAGCAGTCACCTGATCTTTAAAGAGTTTATCAAAGTATTGAATGGAGGCTTTCTTCTGCTTGCGAAGTAGATCTTTATCTTGCACCTCCATAGAATTTAAGTCGGGAGCAAATCGCTCATCGATTAAATCGTGAGCCAAGGTGTAGTTGGCTTCTTTACATTGATCAAAGGCAAAAAGAGTTTGCATGATTTTGATCCGAAGAGTGCGTCTGTTAAGCATGTCGAAAGAACGTAGTTAGTAATTGCAAAATTACAACATACAAACTGAAAATAGAAAAGATGTCTTTCAGGAAGCGAAAACAGGTGAAGCGACTTAACAAAATAGCATTGGGGACCTCACCTTATTGAACACCGCTGAGTGTCACTTTTTCTAATTCTTTGATGTTCAGGATCATTTGTTTTAGGTGGATTAACTACTTTTGTTTGACTGGCTCTTAACAGAAAATACATTTGATTAACAATATTCTTCCGTTTCGCCTAAGATTGACCTTATATTATTCTCACAAAAGCCTAAAAGGCAAAACAATAATCATTCATGAAGGAGCTTAAATACCTTTATAAATTCCTGCTGAAATACAAGTGGCACCTGATCATGGGCCTTTTGTTCGTGATTATCTCCAACCTGTTCAAGATTTATCCGGCTCAAATGGTGCGCTACTCAATCGACTTGGTGGTTGATAACATAAGAGTCTATCGATCTTTCACTGGAAGCGAAATTCAAAGTGACTTCTTTGCAATTTTTGCCCGCGGTATTTTATTGTACGCGGTGTTGATTTTGGCGATGGCTCTTTTGCATGGTGTGTTTCTTTATTTTGTCAGGCAAACCCTGATTGTGATGAGCCGTTTGGTGGAGTACGATTTGAAAAATGAGATCTTCCAGCATTATCAATCTCTTCCGCTAAGTTTTTATCGCAAAAACAATACGGGTGACCTGATGAATCGCATCAGCGAAGATGTTGGACGCGTGCGCATGTATCTCGGCCCATCCATCATGTATGGTATGCAGCTGGTGACGTTGTTTATCATGTTGATACCCATGATGTTAGCAATCAGCTCTAAGTTGACATGGTATGCACTCGTTCCTTTGCCTATTCTTTCTCTCAGCATTTTTTACGTGAATACCGTGATCGAACACCGGTCGGAAGAAATTCAGAAGAGCCAATCAAGACTGAGCACGTTTGTACAAGAAGCCTTTTCTGGAATACGCGTTTTGAAATCATTCACCCGCGAAACCGAATCGGTAAAAAATTTCTCCAAAGAAAGTAATGAATATAAGAGACAATCATTAAAGCTCACAAGAGTTCAAGCCTTGTTCTTTCCCCTCATCATGGGGCTGATTGGGTTAAGTACTATCCTTACTGTGTATGCAGGAAGCGTAGAAGTAATCAATGGATCACTTACCTTCGGTAATATTGCTGAGTTTATTATCTATGTAAACTTACTTACCTGGCCGGTTGCCTCGCTGGGCTGGACCATTAGTCTGGTGCAGCGTGCTGAAGCCTCCCAAAAAAGAATCAACGAGTTTCTTAAAACAAAAACCGATATCATATCCGAAAAAGATGTGGTCAGGAATATCCATGGTAAAATTGAATTCGACCATGTGTCATTCGTTTATCCTGACACAGGAATCCAGGCGCTAAAAAATATCTCATTTAAAATAGAAACAGGCGAATCGCTCGCTATTATTGGAACTACAGGTTCAGGTAAGAGCACGGTGTCGAATCTCATCAGCCGTTTATACGATGTCACAGAAGGGCAGATCAGAATTGATGACATTCCGTTGAAGGATTATAGCCTTCACAACTTAAGAAGCCAGACCGGAGTTGTGCCACAAGAGGTTTTTCTCTTTAGCGATACCATTTTTAATAACATCGCCTTCGGTCTTGACAAGGCTGATGAAAGCAAAGTGATACAAGCCGCTAAAGATTCGGATGTGTTTGATAATATCATTGCTTTTCCTCTCGGTTTCAATACGCGTGTGGGTGAGCGTGGTGTCACTCTTTCTGGTGGGCAAAAGCAACGTGTATCCATTGCACGCGCAGTAGTACGAGAACCAAAAATTTTAATTCTGGACGATGCTTTATCGGCTGTGGATACAAAAACAGAAAACACGATTCTTAACAGTATGAAACGAATCATGCAGAACCGTACAAGTATTATTATATCACACCGTGTATCTTCTGCGAAGATAGCCAACAAGATCATCGTGCTTCATGATGGAGCTATCATTGAGGAAGGAACGCATGAAGGTCTGCTACTGAAAAAAGGTGCTTACCAGGAACTCTATGAAAAGCAGATGCAAGTAGATGAAGTAGAGTAAGGAAACCCACTATCGAAATACATAGCGAAGGCCCACTCCTCCCTGAAACCGATTATAGCTTGGATCTAGCCCAACATCATAAAACCATTCTACTTCGATAAAGGCAGAAATAGGTATTGAAAAATATGCATATTCAAAACCTAATACGGCTACAGGACCATAAGTAAAACGGGTTTGATTGAAGATGTTCACTTGCGATGCTCCTGTAAGCGCATCATTATATAAGTATTCGTACCTGATGTCTGCACTTCTCCATTGCCAGCCTGCACCGGTATAAACCTGAAGCCCTTTTGATATTTGTTCAGCATCCCATTGGTAGAGCAACTTACCTTCTAAAAATAAATCTGAAAGAACCCGATGCGAGAGCTGTTGTACACTTACACCTTCCTTTAATGAATCTCGCATATAATCCATAAAGACGTTACTATAGTATTCATTGTATAAGCCGTTGGCTGTTCTGCCTACATCGAATGAGAATGCTAAATTTCGACTGGCATAAAGCTTATAGGTGACAGCCATGGGATCCCCCAGCTTAATACCGATTCCATGGTAGGGATAAAGCCTGTCGTCAAAAATAGGACAAACGATCGAAGCTTTATTCGGTCTTGATTTTTGAATCCGTGGGTTTCGGGTGTTCGCGAACCTGCTACTTTGGGCAAAACAATGTTGAGCAATGCTTAGGCAGCAAAAAAAATACAGAAGGAATGCTTTTGAAAAACGCATCGAAGCAAATATAACTGTTTTGACTAAACGATGACACGAGTAGTCATAACGGGAGTTAAACTCTATAATACCTCTTTATATTGCATTTTATGAAGTTGCGCGTAATGCCCTTCTTGCAACAAGAGTGTCTCGTGTGTACCTTGTTCTTTAATTTCACCACGATCTAAAACAATAATTTTATTCGCCTTTTGTATGGTTGATAAACGGTGCGCAATAACAATAGACGTGCGGTTGCTCATCATATTAGAAATGGCTTCCTGAATCATCTCTTCGGTTTCGCTATCCACCGAAGAAGTGGCTTCATCCAGCACCAGTATTTTAGGATTATACACCATGGCTCTGATAAAGGACAAGAGTTGTCGTTGTCCTACCGATAATGTAGAACCGCGCTCCATCACATTATAATTCAAGCGGCCTGGCAAGCGGTCGATGAATTTACGGGCACCTACCATGTCTGCTGCATGCAATATCATTTCATCGGTTACATCGGCATTCCCAAGCGTAATGTTATTGCGAATCGTGTCGCTGAATAAAAAAACATCTTGCAAAACAACACCAATATTTTTTCGCAAACTGGCCAGGTCAAAATCTTTTATATCCACGCCATCCACACGAATACTGCCTCTGTTAATTTCATAAAAGCGATTAAGCAAATTGATGATTGAAGATTTACCTGCTCCGGTAGCGCCAACCAGCGCAATAGTTTCTCCAGCTTTTATTTGCAGGCTTATATTTTTCAATACATAATCGGCCTCATGGTAGGCAAACCATACGTGATCAAATAATACCTCTCCATTTACATGATCTGTTTTATAAGTGCCATTGGTCATGATGTCACTTTTATCATCCAGTAAATTGATGATGCGCGATGTGCTAACAATACCCATTTGCAATGTGTTATACCGATCGGCAATCATACGGATGGGTCGAAAGAACATCTGTATATACATGATGAATGCCGTAAGTGTTCCAACCGTAATCCCGGTTTCATCAAAGTGAATAACGCCCTTGGCTCCATACCAAACCAATAACCCAATGCCCATGGCGGCAATGATTTCTGAAACTGGATAATAAACTGAATAATACAGTACCGATCTCAAATTTGAATCACGATGTTCTCTGTTGATCTCATCAAATTTTTCAAATTCCTTTTTTTCGCTCCCAAATATCTGTACGATGTTCATCCCCGTAAGGTGTTCCTGCACAAACGAATTCAGATTTGCTACCGCATTGCGTACATCATTAAAAGCAACTTTTATTTTTTCTTTAAACACATACGTAGACAAAACCATCAGCGGAATGGTAGAAAGAGAAACCAAGGCCAGTTTCCAATCGGTATAAAACATAAAGGCAAGAATAAAGATGATCTGCAAAAGATCACCGGCCATAGCGGCAAGCCCTTCGGTAAAAACATCCGACAGTGTTTCTACATCGGAAATGTTACGGGTTACTAATCGGCCAATGGGCGTTTTATCAAAAAATTTTAAGCGCAGGTTAATGATGTGTTCATAAAGCTGAATCCGGATATCGCGAATCACAAATTGCCCAATGCGGCCAGAAATGTAAGTATGAACATATTGTGCAGCCGACTGAACGATCATTAAAACCAAAAGCAAGATCATTACATTGACCATGCTCCAGTACTTTCCAAAAGCTACGTGCTCATCCAGCGTATATTGAATTAACCATGCCCGCACTGGTGTCAGGAAGCCTAACAGTATGGTAAGAAAAACCACCATGTAAAATCTTCCCCGATAGGGTTTCACAAATTGCATGATGCGCCCCAGCACCTGCCAGTCGATGATATTTCCGCTTTTTATTTTTTCCTTTTCCATTCCACATCCCCTCCTAAAAGAGGAACTTCTAATTAAATGTTGATTTGGGATATTTCACGTGCGTCAGATACAAACCTTCCGGTGGAGCGTTCATGCCCGCTTTCTTTCTGTCTTTACTTTTCAATATATCCTGAAATTGCTTCATCGTTAATTTTCCATTACCCACATCCAACAATGTTCCAACTATGGCTCTTACCATACCCCTCAAAAATCGGTTGGCGGAGATCGTAAAAACCAAAACATCTCCTTTTTGATTCCAAGTGGCTTGTTTAATGTCACAAATAAAGTGATTCACATCGGTTTTTACCTTACTGAAACACTCAAAGTCATGTTGGCCTATCAAGAACACAGAAGCCTTCTCCATAGTTGGTAAATCCAGATCGCGGAAGAAATAATGAGCGTAGCCAACCAGGAGCGGATCCTTTACTCTTGTAATTTTATATTGATAGGAGCGCTCAATCGCATCATAGCGTGCATGGGCATCGTCTTTAACCGGATAAATATTTCGGATCGCTATATCCTTGGGAAGAAAGGCATTGAGGCGATGAAGAAGGTCGGCAGGCTTAACTTCCTTCTCAATGTCAGCATGAAAAAATTGCTGAACACAATGAACTCCCGTGTCGGTGCGTCCGCTTCCTACTATCGAAATTTCTTCACGAAATAATTTGCTCAATGCATCCTCCACCACTTGCTGAACTCCAATCGCATTATTCTGGTTTTGCCAACCGTGGTAGTTTGTTCCGTTGTAACTGATTTCGAAGAAGAAGCGCATTTCGTTAGAAGCCAGAAGTAAGAAGTCGAGAATCGAGAAGCTGAGCGGGGTTAACGTGAATCATTGATTGATCGGGCATAGCTATTAAGTCGGCTAACTTTTTCCAACAAATCATCAAGTTTAATATCATTATTAAAATTAAGATCCTTGGCCAGTAACAGATAATGTCTGCATTCTTCTAGTGATCCTTGTGCAATATTATAAAATCGAAGCTTATCAGCTTTTCCTTTTTTTGCATTTCCCTCTGCACTATTAGCAGCTATTGAAACCGCTGCCCTTCTAAACTGGGAAGTCAAACCATACAACTCTTCTTTAGGAAACTTAGTAGAAATTGAATACCCATTCAAAACAAATCGCTTAGTCGGTTCCATAGAATTTTGATTAATTATTCCCAATTCTTCAATTCTCAGCTTCTCAATTCTTCCATGCTCATCTCAACTCTTTTCATAAATAACCACTGCCCCCTGCCCAACACTCAGCCCTTTTCCTTTTTGAACTTTAATTGAGATTAACTCTTCTGTACACTTACCTGCTTTGCTGACCGAAAAATATTTTCGTTATGAAAGCAGACCGAACTGATCTTGTTCTTCCCTGCCGATCTTCCATTTCTGTGCTACCTGCTAAGCCGTTTTACCCATCGAATAGGGATGGTATAACTTCGAAAGTTTTGAATTCACAAATCGCCAGCCCAGGGAGGTATCATGTATTTTAGCTTTGCGAGAAAAAGGATCATCGGCTTTAGTCATCACAAACGGGGAGCGACTCATGCTCTCGACACCTACGGCTATATAACATTCACCGTCTCCATTAAACACACCACGCGAAGCATCCTTGATGGCCTGCAACCCGGACCTATTAACTGTAACTCCTCCGATCTCTACGGGTAAGCCCGCCAGCAACAATGCCATGCGCGCCACATGGCGATTACCTTCACCTGCTTGGGTGGCAGCACCAAATACTACATCTTCAATTTGACTTGGATTTATGTACGAATTTCTCGCCAGCAATTTTTTAATGAAGCACGCTGACAGATCATCCGGTCTCACATGGGCAAGTGTGCCTCCATATCTACCCACAGGGGTGCGAATTTTATCGCTGATGTAGGCAGATTTTGTCATATAAATCTTAGGTTGAGTGTCGGTCAACAACTACATTTTAGTAGTTTTGCGCGAGCAAGTTAACGCAACCCTTTTATGTGGCAAAGAATACAAACATTGTTTCTGTTATTATTAGTGGCCAGCATGGCCGTGAGCCTTTTCTTACCCATTTGGAAACTGACAGAAAGAACAAAAGAATTTCAACTATATCCTCTTCATTTCACCATAATTGAAAATGGTGAACAAATTACAGCTTATTTCCCATACAGCATTACTGCAATTTTAATGGTAGCCGCTGCCACCATCGGCATCATGGAAATACGAAGATTTGATAACAGGATAATTCAGATAAAACTAGGAACACTCAACTCTCTTATTCTAGCCGGGGTTATGATTTGCATCGTTATTTTTTATAATAGTGTAACCAAAGAGTATGGCTATAATCGCTTTGGATTGGTGATGTGGATTACTTTTTTCGGGGTAGCCTGCAACTGGCTTGCCCTGCGTTTCATCCGCAGAGATGAAAAACTGGTGCGCGATTCTGATCGGATACGGTAAACATTCCCTTCCTTTATTTGTTTATTCCTGCAATACCATATTCAAATCTACACTATGGCTCTAACAAAACTAGGCCCCAACGATGCAAACACCGTTGGTGACCTTCCTGCAATTGGCACCTCTGCTGTTGATTTTACATTAACAGCAACCAACATGAAAGACGTAGGCTTTAAAAATTTTGCGGGAAAAAATGTTGTGCTCAATATTTTCCCTAGCGTTGACACCAGCACCTGCGCAACTTCTGTCAGAGAGTTTAACAAGCGTGCAGCCTCCATTGATAATACCGTAGTGTTATGTATTTCAAAAGATTTGCCCTTTGCTCAGAAAAGATTTTGTGGCGCTGAAGGAATCGATCACGCCATTACACTATCTGATTTTCGAGGTCGCGGATTTGGAAAAAACTACGGGGTAGAACTGTTGGACGGAGGTTTTGCCGGCTTGTTCGCCAGAGCGATTATTGTGATTGATTCTACTGGAAAAGTGAAATACACAGAACTCGTTCCTCAAGTTGGCCAGGAACCAAATTATGAAGCTGCGTTGAAGGCGATCTAATCTTACCTTAATTCCTCTACAGGCAGAGGTGAAAATGTATGCCTTTAAAATTGTTTTAAAACCCTTTCCGTAACGGAGAGGGTTTTGTTTTTGTACCATTGCATTTTCAACTACCTTTTCAATTCTAAACCGGTTAATCATGAAAAGGTATTTATTGATCTGCTTCGCTTCTTTTATTTCGACATGTCTTTGGGCACAAACTCCCACAAAATATTATCTCACTGCCGATCGCGTGTTTGACGGTGAAGACATGCACGAAGGATGGGCAGTGATTACAGAAGGTGATAAGATTATTGCTTCCGGGCCTAAAGAAAAAATGAAAGAGCCCACCGGTGCTATAAAAATTAATTTCCCGAATTCTACACTCACCCCAGGTTTGCTTGAAGGACACTCGCACTTATTGCTCTATCCTTACAATATTACCGATTGGGATACGCAAGTTCTGAAAGAAACCGATTCTTATCGAACCGCCCGCGCAACCGTACATGCAAAAAATACGCTCATGGCAGGATTCACCTCAGCGCGTGATCTTGGCACTGAAGGGGCCGGATATTCTGATGTTGCTCTCAAGCGTGCAATCAATGAAGGCATCATTCCGGGCCCACGACTTATGGTAGCAGGACGTGCTATTGTTTCAACTGGTTCTTACGGCCCAAAAGGATACGATCTGGATCAGGAAATTATGCTAGGTGCCGAACCCGCTGATGGTAACGACCTGGTTCGTGTTGTGCGCGATCAAATTGGCAAAGGCGCAGACTTCATAAAAATTTATGCCGATTACCGCTGGGGAATTAACGGTGAAGATCAACCTTCCTTTACACTGGATGAATTAAAACTGATCAACGAAGTAACGCGCAGCAGTGGTCGCGTCATGGTATGTCATGCAAAATCCAAAGAAGCGATCAGGCGGGCAGTGTTGGCTGGCGCAGAAACCATTGAACATGGTGACTTCATTGATGTGGAAATCGGCAAGCTGATGAAAGAACATAATGTGACCTACATTCCAACGATTTCAGCTGTAGACGTAATATCACAATATCGTGGCTGGAAAAAAGGAGTGACACCCGAACCCGCCAATGTTACCAATAAGAAGAAAAGTTTTAAAGAAGCCATTGCCTCTGATGTAGCCATCGGCATGGGTGGCGATGTGGGCGTTTATCCGCATGGAGAAAATGTGTTGGAGATGGAACTGATGGTAGAGTACGGAATGAAAACATTTGATGTATTGAAAGCCGCCACCAGTGTAAATGCCAGAGCTTTTCATTTAGATCAGCAAGTGGGTTTTGTAAAAGAGGGGTTGAAAGCGGATCTGGTCATCGTTACCGGTGATCCATCCAAAAACATTTCTGACCTCCGCAAAGTTAAATTTGTGATGAAGGATGGTGTGGTATATCGGAATGAGAAGTAAATAGTAGTATCTTAGAATTATAAAGGCACGCAAAGTCGCTAAGCAAGCAAAGTAAAATTCAAAAAAGCTTTGCGCCTTCGCATGGAAAAAAATTTATCTATGAATCGTAAGCAAGCATTGAAAACTATTGCGGCCACTGCTGCCAGTGCAGTAGCACTACCACAAATTGCAAAAAGCATGAACGAACTTCCTGCCGAATTAAAAAGTAATATCAACCACTCCGTGTGCCAGTGGTGCTATGGCTCGATTTCGCTGGAAGATTTAGCCAAAGCAGCAAAAGAAATTGGATTAAAATCCATTGAACTCTTGGGTCCCGATCAGTGGGCAACAGTTCAAAAACACGGCCTCACCGTGGCTATGGCCTACGTAACCGATCTTGGTTTAAATAAAGGATTCAACGACCCCGCACATCATGAAAAATTTCTAAAAGATTTCTCCACCAATATTCCAAAAGCAGCTGATGCAGGACTGAAGAGCGTAATCTGCTTTAGTGGCAATACCAATGGATTGAGTTCTGAAAAAGGATTAGAGAACTGCGCACGAGGTCTGGCGCCCATCATGAAAGTGGCAGAAAAACACAACATCAATGTGTGCATGGAGTTGCTCAACAGCAAAGTGGACCATAAAGATTATCAGTGCGATCATACTGAGTGGGGCGTTCATCTAGCCGAAAAACTTGGCTCGCCAAACTTTAAACTGCTATACGACATCTATCACATGCAGATCATGGAAGGTGATGTTATCGCTACGATTCGCAAGTACCAGAAATATATTGGTCATTATCACACGGGTGGTGTGCCCGGAAGAAATGAAATAGATGAAACACAGGAGTTGTATTATCCCGCTATCATGAAGGCTATTGTTGAAACCGGGTTTAAAGGCTTTGTTGCCCAGGAGTTCATTCCTAAAAGAACTGATAAATTAGGTTCGTTGAAACAAGGTGTTGGAATCTGTGATGTTTAGATACCTAACTATCTGATCACAAATACCTGACCTTTGGCCCCTGCAACGATTACAAGCGATCCCTTCCTTGATTTTCTAACCACATGCAATCCCTTTTCATCAGAAAATGGTTCCCAGTTTATGCCATTATCAAATGAAATATCAATGCCCGAAGGGCCAACGGCAAGCAAAGTGTTTCTCATAATCGGATCTACACATTCGCGATAACCTCGTGTAGGTGAATTTGGCGTAAACCAATGAATACCCTCGCCTGTCGTAAAGAAATTATGATTGATCGCCATGGATTCGTTCTGATAATCACCCCCCACAATAATGATCGCGTTGTTGTTTTTTACAAAGGAAAATATTCCCGTTGAACTTGTTCCTTGTACTATCGGTGCTTTAATGCTAGACCAGGTCATGCCCTTATCTTTTGAATTCCACAATCTTGAAACCACACCGCCCGTACTGATCATGACTTGACTATAATTGATGCAACGAATGCCTGTGCCGCTTGCCGCAAATGATGCTTCTCCTTTTTCAAGCTTCGGACCGTTGATTTCATTCCAGTTTATACCCCCATCAACCGTATGAAGAAGTAAAATCTTTCCATCGATTGGATCACCATAGATAATTCCTTCTTTATCATTCCAAAAATCCATTCCATCAAAAAAGGCATCGGGATGAGACTTGGTGTATACTGGATTCCATTTTTTTCCTCCGTCTATCGTTACGAGAATATGTGCAGGCGAGCCTGCGTTTGCAATCACTGCTCGTTGAGCATCAAATGCATAGAGCGATCTGAATTCAGCCATTTCAAAGCCAGGTATTTGATTAAAATTCCAGGTTTGTCCACCATCGGTAGTGCGCCCCACCCATCCCTCGCTCCCGCTTAACCAGGCTACTTTATTATTAACTACCGAAAGACCTCTGAACGAAGATGAAATATTGGTCTCAATTTTTTTTATATGATGCTTCTGTGCAAACCCCGTGTAAGCGGTGAGAAGCAAAAAGACTAATAATCGATATTTCATTTTGACTTCAGGTAGTATGCAAAAGTGGCTAGAATATAATTGTTGCCTTAAACCGCTTGTGTACTTCTGGCATCGTTTCGCTATTCAAACAATCATATCGCTAACTTTGGCGTGAAGAAACCGGGATTTCCATGCACAGAGCAACTCAGTAAAGAATCAATACGAAATCATGCGCTTAAATTTGCTACTGCCCGTTGCGCTTCTGCTTTTATTATCAACCTCTCTTTCCGCACAGAAAAGTAGCATCACTATTTCCGGAATAGTGAAAGAGAAAATTTCTAAGGCAGGATTGGCTTATGTCAATGTGATCTTGAAAACGCAAAAAGATAGTGCCTTTGTCACAGGAACTGTAACCAACGAAGAGGGCCGGTTTACACTTTCCAGTATTAAGCCCGGAAACTATTTTTTAGAAACTTCATTTGTAGGATACCACACTGAAAAACAATCACTCTACGTGGGTAGCCTTACCGCATTTTTGGATGTCCCCACCATCGAGTTGGCAGAAGATGTAGAAAGACTTGATGAGGTATTGGTGATTGCCGAACAAGAAGGGGTTTCTTCTAAAATGGATAAGAAAACTTTCGATGTTGCCAACAACATCAGTCAAAGTGGTGGCTCCATTTTGCAGGCCATGCAAAATCTACCCGGTGTTACTGTACAAGACGGCAAAATAAGCTTGCGTGGCAGTGATCGTGTGACCGTATTAATGGACGGCAAGCAAACTGCACTTACAGGTTTCGGAAATCAAACCGGGCTTGATAATATTCCAGCATCTACCATCGAGAAAATTGAAATTATCAATAACCCGTCAGCCAGGTATGATGCTAACGGTAATGCCGGAATCATTAATATCATTTATAAGAAAAACAAACAGGAAGGCTTTAACGGAAAAGCGGGCTTTGCTGCCGGCCTGGGTGCGGTGTGGGTCAAGAAAGAGAACTATCCAGATATACGACCACAATATCAAATGACACCAAAGATAAATCCATCCTTATCTCTCAATTACCGCCACAATAAAATAAACGCGTTTTTCCAGGGAGATTATCTGTACACTGAAACACTAAATAAAAATGAATTTGTAGAGCGCTATTATGACGATGGAACGATCATTTTGCAGCAGCTAAAAAGAAATAGAAACACAACATTTGTTACGACCAAAGCGGGAATCGATTGGACCATCAATCAGTCTGATTTGCTCACCATTTCTGCATTGCTTGGCACTGAAAAAATTCTTGACCATGGCGATGAGCCTTTTTTCAATTCTGATTTTTCTCAACGCCTTCGCCTTTGGCAATTTTTGGAGGATGAATTAAAGACCACTGTGATGGCCACTGCCGCCTATCAGCATAAATATAAAGAGCCCGGTCGTGTATTGAATGTTGGCTTTAATTACACATTTCACCGTGAAGATGAAAAGTACTTCTTTGATAACATAATGCCCACCTACTCTGGAAAGGATTCGTTCAAATTACTTTCTGACGAGCAGGTTGCAGACATTAATCTTGATTATGTGCAACCCCTTAAATACGGTCGCGTGGAAGGTGGTTTTAAATTTCGAAGAAGAACAATCCCTACCAACATGCAATTCTTTCCCGGAATAAATTCACCCATTGATGTGAATGCTGGTGGTTGGGCAACGTATAAAGAAACCATTCCAGCATTGTACGGCAATTATGTTTTTGAGAAACCAAAATTTGAATCTGAAATTGGAGTGCGCATAGAGTATGTAGGGTTGCAGTATGAAGTAAATCCAAATCACAACACGTACAAAAGTAATGGCTATGACTACACACAACCATTTCCGAATGTACGGTTAGCCTATAAACTCAACGATCATGATAAAATTTCATTTTTCTATAATCGTAGAGTAGATAGACCGAATGAAGTCGATATCCGTATTTTTCCTAAATATGATGATGCCGAAATTATCAAGGTAGGTAATCCCTTGCTTCGACCTCAGTTTACTAATCTGATTGAGTTAGGCTATAAAACAGGTTGGAAAAGTGGTAATTACTATATAGCCGCATACCAACGTATTGTTGACGGAACCATCACGCGTATAGCAAGAACAGTTCCCGGAAGCCGGTTGATTTATACTATCTTCCAAAACGCAGGGCGAAGCTATAATACCGGAATTGAAATGGTTCTTTCACAGGAAATAGCGAAATGGTTTTCACTGAACCTGAGTGTAAACGGATATCATAATCAAATCGATAGTTTTACCGTTGAAAATAAGTATCCCGTTTCAGATACTTTTACTGCTGCCAAACAGGAAATCTTCTCATGGAATGCAAAGTTAAACAACCTCATTCGGCTAAAGAATGGTTTTGAAGCACAAATTACTTTTATCTATCTGGCACCGGATATCATCCCGCAAGGAACAATGGATGCGCGTTTTTCACTGGACATTGGGATCAAAAAAATCATCCAAAAAAATAATGGCGAATTGTTCTTTAACGCCACTGATCTTTTAAATACGATGATTATTAAAAAGGAAATTCAGAGCGATGGCTTCAGATACACTAGCACTGACTATTTCGAAACACAAGTGATTCGTGCAGGATATAGCTATAAATTCTAGTTAGCCTGCACCAAGTCGGCCGGTCGCTTGTGTTTCCATCGCTTATGGCTCCACAACCAATATTCAGGTTTTGCCATGATGTCCTTTTCTAATAGATGACTAATCGCTTTCGTAATTTCACCATAGGCGGTGCTCTGCGGGTTTTCGATGGCATCAGAAAATTCAAATGTATAATGACCTCTTTTTATTTTATTGATGCGGCCGTAGAGAACAGGGTAGTTGTATTCCTTAGCATATTTCTCCATGCCAAAAATCATAGCCGTTTCCTGATCAAGAAACGTTGACCAATAGCAATTGGTGGACCGGCCCGGGAATTGGTCAATCCCCAGAATGATCACACGCAAAGGATCCTTTTTCTCAAATTCTTCGCGCGAAGCTTTCGTAGATATCATCTCTAAACCATACTTACTTCTGGATGATCGCATTTTCTCATCGAAGAATTTATTGGTTAATGGTTTGTAAAGAGCCACAGCTTTATGCTTGATCGGTGCATCAATGGCCACGGCAAACAATTCCCAATTGTTATAATGACCGCCAGCCAGGATGACACTTTTGCCCTGTTCAAAAAAACGATCTATGTATTCGGGATTAATTATTTTCATTCGCTGCTTCACCTCGGCTTCTGATATCGTGAATCCCTTAATGCTCTCCACAACCAGATCGCATAGGTGTTTATAAAAAGCATTCACAATTTGCAGATGCTGTTCCTTTGTTTTTTGCGGAAATGAATTGGCAATGTTTTGTATAACCACCTTTTTCCGATATCCAACCAGCTTGTATATCACCACATACAATCCATCAGAAATAAAATACAAAACAGAGTAGGGCAAATAAGAGATGGGAATTAATGCCCCGTAGAAAAAGAGAATGTTTAAAAACTTCATGGATGCGTGTGCAATCCAAAGATGGTGAATAATGCTTCAAAAGCTATTGAACCAATCTGTAATTTTAACCTGTCACTTGATAAGCGGCAGATTTATGACTTTTATTCATGGTAAGTGGACCTGCTATTTAATCAACCTAACTCGTGCATCATCAGAATGAATATTCACTTTGGCACTGCCGTTGGCAAGTGTGAGTCTGGTTCTGTCTTCTGACTTTTCAACAGTAGTAAAGTCACCTTCCGCAACTACCCGCGCATCATCATGGCGAATATCAAATTTTCCGCCTCCACCCAGCACAGTCATAGCGATTAGACCATCTTGTCCGTTGATGTAGTAGTCTCCAGTATCACTGAGCGATGTTTCGATAACAAAATCACCATCATCCACATCGGCCATAATCTTTTCAAACGCAGCACTTTTAATTACAATATCAGCATCATCAGCATCAACTTCTAATGTTCCTCTTCCTGTGTCCATGCGCAAATCGCCATCGTCAAGACGAATTTTAAAATTATTTCCTAAGCACCCTGCAAGTTCTACATCAGCATCATCCAGATCAAGTTCAATAGACCCATTTATGGCTTTGATGAAATAATCGCCATCATCCCCTTTTATAACCAAGCTGGCACCAACCGGAGCTTCAATACTAATCTTATAGGTTTCATTGTAGTAGCCAACCATACCAACATGGGTGCTGCCCGATTTTTCTTTAATCAAAAGATCACCACTCTGCTCCGTTACGCCTACCGAAAATTTCTCCTCTCCAAATACCCAACCCTTGGTGGTCACTTCACGATCAATTTTAACGTGAGCCGTTTTTCGTGATGAGCCAACAATAAAAACTTTTGCATCGGAAGCACTCAGGTGAATAACACCGGCCGACTCCATGATAAATTCCTTATCTAAATGAAAATCGCCCAATTTGTCTGATTGCGGAAAGACAGAATATGAGGAAAGAATTAATGCTGTGGCTAACAGCGTTTTCATAAGATGCTTGCTTTTGGCTTGTAAGACGCAGATGAGATGCCCAAAGTTGCACCACTTCAACAATTTAAACCACGAAAATAAAAAGCACACCAAGAATCAAAAAAATAATTGCATGAATTAAATCTTCGCAATTAACTCGACAAACAACTCGGTGAGTTTGGATTCTGCCTTTCCGGCAACAGCAACAATTTCTGCGATGGAAGCGGGTTTCAAATTATCCGGATCGCAATCATCGGTGAGCACTGAAATAGCACAACAAGGTAGAGCCATGTGATTAGCAACCAATACTTCGGGCACGGTGCTCATGCCTACAGCATCGGCACCAATCTGATGAAGGAAACGATACTCGGCACGGGTTTCCAGATTGGGACCCGTCACGGCAACATACACTCCCTTATTGAGTTTAATCTTTTTTGTTTTCGCGATTTTAACCAACTGGTCATTCATCTTTTTAGAATATGGCTGGCTCATATCAGGGAAACGTGGACCGAAAATTTCGTAGTTGGGACCACGCAAAGGATTATCGGGTTGTAAATTGATGTGATCTTCTATCAACATGAGTTCTCCTTTCTTCCACTTCAAATTCATGTTGCCGGCTGCGTTCGAAATCAGCAATTGTTTTACTCCCATCATCTTCATCACGCGTACGGGTAAGGTGATCTGCTGCATGGAGTATCCTTCATAATAATGAAAGCGGCCTTGCATGGCCAGCACTTTCTTTCCCTTCACATCGCCATAAATAAGTTTTCCTTTATGAAATTCTACTGTTGATATCGGAAAATGCGGAATGGAATTATAATTGACAACAACCTGATTTTTGATTTGCTCTACAAACTTATTGCCGAGACCCGTTCCAAGAATTACTCCAATCTCCGGAGTCTTAATGCCATGCTTTCGCAAATATTCAGTGGCTTCATTGATTTGATTGATCATGTTCGTTTAGATAAGTAAGTTTCTCCTATGGCGTGAATCGAAAAGAAATTAAATCATAACTATCCGAAAGTTCACTTTATAAAAGTAGCGGAAAAAGTTTAAACCTTTGAGGTGTCTAAATCTTAAAAGAATGAGCCTCTTCCGCAGGAGCAAAAATAATAATAAACCAGTAATCCGGCAGGTAATTGATTTAGTGCCACCCCACCTACTGAGGTCATCAGTAAAGAAATACCAAAGCGATAAGTATTGCCATAAGTACAAGACCTACGATCAATTAGTGGCTCTTTTGTTC
>CANIVF010000033.1 GCA_947470895.1 Bacteroidota bacterium | reverse complement strand
TTAGGAAGTTGGATAACAAAACATGCAGGAAAAACAACACTCAATATCTCCGCCATTGGTGAAAAACGAATATGGTTAGACGGATTATTTGATATCGTCAGGCAAAAAGATCAACGACTAGCATTTTCTAATGCATAATCTGGGATAAACCTGGCCTGCTGTCCTAAACTTTCCAATAAGGAAAAGTAGTAGTCCTTGCATACCTCCCACGAGCGGTGCTTGTTTTGATAGCTGATTGTTGACTTGGAGGGAGCCTTCTCAATGCCCAAATGGTTAAGGTGGTCGATCGTAAACCATTACTGATATCACGCACCGATTGGCTTTTAGCAAATTGACAGAACAGCATGGATACTAAATGCGTCCAACTGTTGTATCCTTTGTTATGTTTATCGCTCTGTCTGTCGTTCACCAGTTTGGCAAACTTTGGGCGATCCAACCGTGAGATAATTTGTGAAAACAACGTTATGTTTGTCATCGAAAAGGGGGTTGGTTTTTTTGTGCACATCAAAGGTAACTTTGAGTTAAAAAACTATCCTTTCTTTTTTAATCGTTTAGGACGCTATTGATTTTGAATATACAAAGTATCAGTTGCTCGCCTATTTCAAAAATGTTGAGGAATTGTTTAAGCGGGTTGAGTTGTACCCGTTTCTGGGAAGCATCATCTTTCACTACCGTAACTTGGTTTCATTAAAGGAAAATAAAGCGCTGATCCACTTGGCTTTCCCGAAGGAATTGTATCCTGAAAGCTTGCAAAAAAATGGCAATCAATTATCACAAAATCATTGATGATGATTTTGTGATGCAGGAGATTGGATTCATCATGCAGTATGCCTTACCTTAATTTAAAAATTCACTGGAACGATGGTTCTTTCATTTAGGAATACAGTAGAGTCAAATTGTGAAATATCGCCTCGGGGTTTCACTTCCCTGTATGTCGATGAAGGCTATTAATTCGTGATCCAGCCTCCCGATAAGGAAACAAATGTGTATCGCCACCAGGCCACCATCATTAATCCGAGTACAGAGCCAATGGGAGCAATCCATACTGAGTTTTTAATAACGGCAGAGCTGAGTTTGAGCAATACTTATGAAAAAATGAAATTGGGTTTGATCAGGCAATTTGTTGAACTTCCAAATCCATCAGTATATCTCGTCTCATCAAAGTTGAAATTTCCATACCGACAAACCTTGATGCCAGTGGCCAAGCGCCTATTTATTGGTAAAGCAAATCACGAAAGCTTCCTAAAACAAAAAGCCCTATCAATAGATAGGGCTTTTTATAAAGTTTTATTTACTGTTTACTTATTTTCAGGAGTTGCGACAGGTTGAGAAGTAGTTTCCGTTTTCTTCAGATCAATGCCCACACCCTGTTGCTCTTTGGCTTTTTCAAGAATTTCGTCTGTAGTGGCTGTATTAGGAGTTGAAAAATTGGTTGCCAAAGTGAAAACCATGATGGCGATGGCAAATCCCCAGGTTAAACGTTCAAGTAAATCTCCGGTCTTTTTTACACCGATCAGGTTACTTGCACCAGATCCACCAAACTGGTTAGAAAGTCCACCTCCTTTTGAATTTTGGGCTAAAACAACCAAAACCAATAGAACTGAACAGAAAATTGCGAGGCTTATAAATAAAATGTACATACTTACTTCTTAAGGTCTTCGATTTGAGCCGCAAAGTAAGCCTTTTTTTGTGGAAACTTCCAAATCAACTTCTTCAGCACTTCTATGGCTTTCTCTTTTTTGCCTTGTTTGATAAGAATTTCCACCAGCGTTTCTGAAATAATATTTTCATAGTAAAGAAGGCTTTTGTCTGACAAATCCTCTTTTGGTAATGATTTTTCTTCCACGGCCACTTTCCCTTTTATGCTTGGCTGTGTTATTATGAATTGCTCGATAATTTCAATTTGCTCTTTCTGTTTTGGGCCTTCAGGCTTTACCTTTTTTTTTAAGTTTTTTATTTCAGTGAGTAATTCATCGGTGGGGTCTACAGACTTACTCTTCTTTTTTGCTGCTTCAGAATCAAGGAAAGCTGATAAGGTTCCACGATCAAATTGTTCAGCAGTTTCTTCAAAAATATGCTTTAGTTCTTTCAATCGCTCCAGATCATGGGTTATCTCATCGTACAAGGCCTCGTTGGAAATAGGTTCTACGGATGTAATCTGTTGGACTGTCTTGACCTGCAACGGTGTGTAAGCCGAAGTTTCAGAGCTTATAGCATTCTCGGGTGTACCTTGGCTAACGATAGAAATCTGCTCCAGTGCAATCTCAATAACTTCAGTTGTCATTTTCGTCTCCATTTCAATACCAACTGGTTCGGATTTTCTTTCCTCAACAGCGGCAGTCATAATCGATTTGAAAACTGTTCGGTCTGTAGTATAGATGGCGCCAAGATGAAGTTGTTCTTCTTTCTCAGGCAATTGATTATCCTGCGCTGCTCGAGCTGCAAGGCTATGTACTACCTGACTATAGGGAAATTCTTTTTCAAGTGATATCAAAACCTCCGCATCTTCACGCGTAAGCGTTGTGTAGTTAGTAAGGATAGTATAAAATTGCTTCTTTTCCACTATTGATGAGGGGTGAATAGTAAATGTAGCTTAAAATATAATTCAGAGCAATACTACCAATTGGCAATTGTAGCATTAAAAATGTCGATGAATATCTGATCCATTATTTTCTTCTCAAGCCCTTCCTGCACGGTGAGGAGATCCTGAGTATTGGGAAAATCTGCATAAAAACTGAAAGTTCGGTCTTTGAAATTATTCTTCGGCTCTATGGTATCGGTGTAGTTAACCTTTACACCAATGGTTAATCGTGTAAGTGCTGCAAGATCGGCCGAGTTGTTGCCTCCGGATACAGGTGCGACCTGACTAATCTGGTAGGTGGTGATTACACCTTCAATTACAAGTTGACCATTTTCTTTTACAACCCGCAGGCTTGAGTTCTGTTGGTAATAATCCTTGAGCTTATTGGTAAAAGTAGATCCCAAATTCGCGGGGCCTAAATCGGTGTTATTAAAGAACTCTTCTACCTGAATGTTTTCTGCAGTAGTGGCGGCTCCGCTCATTGAATAATGGCAACTCTGAAACGTTAGCGTAACGACCAGCAATGAGAGCGATAGGGATATAAGTAACTTATTCTTCAAGTTGATATTCTTTAATTTTTCTATAAAGGGTTCTTTCGGAAATACCTAAGTCGCGCGCTGCGTATTTACGTTTGTTGTTGTTTTTGTTCAAGGCGCGCATAATCAGCTCTTTTTCCTTTTTTACAATGGAAAGTGAATCATCTTCCGCTTCGTGCGCAATGTCTTGAAATTCTTCGTCCTCTTCGCTGTCCGTATGCTCACTTGATTTAATATTCAAAACCATTGGTTCGTGGGATGGTTTTTGGTCCTCCTGCAGGCCTTCAAATAATCCTGCATGGTCTTTCAAAATTTGCTGTGCCTGCGCTGGGTTAGCCGTGCTATCGAGAACCAATTTTTTCAAATCGTTCATGTCTTTTCTTAAATCGAAAAGAATCTTGTAGAGGATTTCGCGCTCTGAAATATTTTCCTGATTATGTTGATCCTTATAGAGTGCAGGAAGATTCGATTCTTTTGGAATGTAGTGACTCAGTATTTCTGCCGTGATCTCTTTATTCTCAGAAGACAGCACAGAGATTTGTTCTACCAGGTTTTTTAGCTGGCGAATATTTCCTGGGAATCTGTATTTCAATAAAAGCTCTTTCGCGTCTTCAGTAAGTATGATGGGCTTAACGCGATATTTTTCCGCAAAGTCTGTGGCGAATTTTCGGAACAGGAGTTCAGCATCTTTTCCCCGTTCGCGTAAGGGGGGCACATAGATGGGCACCGTACTGAGTCGATAATAGAGATCTTCGCGAAATTTTCCCTGCTCCACTTTTACGAGAAGATTCACATTAGTAGCGGCTACAACGCGCACATCTGTTTTTAACACTTTCGATGAACCAACTTTTATAAATTCTCCATTTTCCAGCACGCGTAACAAACGGGCCTGAGTGCTCAATGGCATTTCACCAATTTCATCGAGAAACATGGTGCCTCCGTTGGTTACTTCGAAATATCCTTTACGGGATTCGTGGGCACCGGTAAACGAACCTTTCTCATGACCGAATAATTCGGAGTCAATTGTTCCTTCTGGAATAGAGCCGCAGTTAATGGCGATAAACTGCCCGTGTTTGCGAACACTTTGATAATGAATGATTTTCGAAAATGATTCCTTTCCGCTTCCGCTTTCTCCTGTAATCAACACCGACATGTCGGTAGGGGCCACCTGCATAGCAACCCGTACAGCATTGTTAAGTAATGGCGAATTGCCAATTACACCATATCGTTGTTTTACACTTTGTATTCCTGAGTCTTCAATAGCCATACTTATTCAGCAATTTTTCCGATTAACGTTCCTTGTGTACAACTCTCTATCAGCACATGGACGTATTTCCCCTTCGATTTGTTTTCCTTTGGAAAAATCACGACTTTATTTTGAGAATTTCTTCCCTGTAAATAATCAGGCGATTTCCGTGATGATCCTTCTATCAATACTTTGAAAACTTTGCCCACATCAGGTTTATTTCTCTTCAAGGAAAGTGCCGACTGTTTTTTAATAATCTCATCCAGCCTTCTTTTCTTTACTTCCAGTGGAATATCATCCGGCAGTTTTTTAGCTGCCAGTGTTCCTGGGCGTTCTGAATAATAAAACATGTAGGAGTAATCATATTCTACCAAGTCCATAAGAGTTAGAGTATCCTGGTGTTCTTCTTCGGTTTCAGAACAAAATCCGGTAATCATATCCGAAGAAATGCCACATTCTTCTCCTAGAATTTTACGAATGCAATTAACTCTGTCCAAATACCATTCGCGGGTATAGCCACGATTCATTAATTCAAGAATACGGGAGTTGCCACTTTGTGCAGGCAAGTGTATGTTCTTACAAATGTTTTCATACTTCGCCATGATGTGCAACACATCATCTGTAATATCTTTTGGATGTGATGTTGAAAAACGAATTCTCAGTTCTGGGCTAACTTGTGCTACCATATCGAGAAGGTGTGAAAAATTCACCACCTTGTCAATTCTATTTTTCTCAAGACGAGCCTTATTGTTTTCAAGGGAGCTCCATTTGTAGGAATCAACATTTTGCCCCAGGAGTGTTACTTCCCGAAATCCTCTACTGAATAGATCTTTGGCTTCCGCTAATATCGATTGTGGATCCCGGCTTCGTTCACGGCCCCGTGTAAATGGAACCACGCAAAAAGAACACATATTATCACAACCTCGCATGATGGAAATGAAAGCAGTTACTCCGTTGGAGTTTAATCGAACGGGGCTGATATCAGCATATGTTTCTTCGCGCGATAGAAAAGTATTTACGGCCTTATCGCCATCATCCACCTGCGATATTAAGTTTGGCAAATCACGATACGCATCCGGGCCCGCTACCAGGTCAACAATTTTTTCCTCTTCCAGCAATTTTGTTTTCAGGCGCTCTGCCATGCACCCCAACACCCCAACCATCATTTCTGGCTTTTTCTTTTTAAAACCGTTGATGTGATTGAGCCGGTTCCGAACGGTTTGCTCTGCTTTTTCACGGATGGAACACGTATTTAAAAAAACAAGATCGGCTTCCTCAATTTTGGAAGTAGTATCAAATCCTGCATTTTGAAGGATGGATGCTACTATTTCACTGTCAGAAAAATTCATCTGACAGCCATAGCTTTCAATGTAAATCTTCCTGCTTTTGCCTGTAGATTGATTGGGTGTAACCCTCACAGTTTCATTAGATTCTGAAGGTAATTCTTGAAAAACCCCGATATCTTCGATCAATTTATCCATTTTTTATTTTCGAGAACAGCAAATTTACGACATTTAAAATAATCGTGACATCTTGTCAGATAGTTTTATCATTGATTTAATCAATTGCCTTTAGAGTTTCTTTTTCGAGTAATTTAGCCTCTTAAATGGAAAAGTATGCCGATTATAAAGTCAGTTAGAGGATTTACCCCCCGTTTTGGTGAAAAGTGTTTTTTGGCCGACAATGCTGTGGTTGTCGGAGAGGTGATTATGGGTGATCACTGCACCGTTTGGTTTAATGCCATTGTGCGGGGCGATGTAAACACCATTACCATTGGAAATAATACCAACATTCAGGATGGTGTGGTCATTCACTGTACTTACCAAAAGTCAAAGACGATTATTGGTAATAACGTGTCAATCGCTCACAACGCCATTGTTCACGGTTGTACCGTTGAAGATAACGTGCTGATCGGAATGGGTGCAATTATAATGGATGATGCTGTGATCGGTACAGGCTCCGTAATTGCTGCAGGAGCTGTGATATTGTCAAAGACTCATGTTGAGCCCGGTAGTGTTTATGCAGGCGTACCTGCAAAAAAAGTAAAGAATATAGGTGATGAAATGAAAGAAGTAATTCAGCGGACAGCCCGAAATTATCCGATGTATGCAGAATGGTTTACGGACGAGAAAAAGTAAAAGAAATGATAAAAATCATAGGAAAATCGTGGATTGTAAATTTGATTTGTTTATAATAAAAATCCAATGGAAAAAACTCAAAATTTAAGTCCGGCATTACAACCACATCAGGACCTGGTAGATAAACTAAAGTCGTCAGGTCAGTCTTTTATTTTTGATGCTGAAGATGAAAGAACAGATGAGTATGCACACTTCTATTTTTTAGGTATTTATGATGGTAAAGAAGTGCTCTTTGACGCAGTTTTGTATACCCTTCGCATGCAACATGAAAGTGAAATGTTTGAGATTGCTGAGCATAAGGCGGCCAAACATTTTCCGCATTATAAGAAAATTAAGTATGAAGAGGACGAGAATGGAAATTTAAAAACGCTGGACGATCTTGAAGAGGAAATTGGCCTCTACATGGCTGAAGTAATGATGGAATTGGAAGAAGAGGGAGAAGTAAAGGTCAAAGAACATGTTGAACTTGATCTCAATCATGATTTCGGAATTGGATTAGATGTAGGTCTTCATATTGATAAGGTAACACCAACGATTATTGAAAGCTTCATTCGTGATTTTAACTCGGATAAACTAGTTTTTGATCCCGGGTTTTATTCCTTCCAAACTCATTCAGAAGATTTGGAAACTTGATTTGTTTTAGAAAATCCATGAAATTTCATGAATAGTGGCATATATTTACGCACATAACTAAACCTATTCATGAAAAACATTTCCTTAATCCTGAACGCTTTCCTTTTTGTGGCAGTAGCTGTTCTTTACTATTTACATTTTTCTCCTAAAAGCAATGCTTTTGCCGGAGATTCCTCTGCCACTGTTTCTGATTTAAAGATAGCTTATTTCAATTCCGACTCAGTGCTGAAGTACTATGCATTCTTTAATGTCAACAAGGAGAAACTAGAAGCTAAGGGCAAGCAACTGGATCAAGACTTTAGAAATCGTGCGCAAAGCCTTCAAAATGATATTAATTCCTACCAAAGAAATGTAGGCAGCATGACCATTGGTCAAGCCAAAGCGGTGGAAGAGGATCTAGGCAAAAAGCAACAAAATCTTCAACTTTATCAACGAGGCCTTGAGCAGGAAATAATGGCTGAACAAACAAAGATGAATGAAGATCTTTACACCAAAATAACCGCCTATCTTAAGCTATACGGTGAACGGAAAGGCTTACAAGCTGTTTTAAAATATGATCCCAGCAGCGATTTGCTATATGGAGGTAAAAGCATAGATATAACACAAGACGTAATCACAGGGCTGAACGAGGCCTTTAAACTCGAAACCTCACCGGCTGTCAAAGCAGACTCAGCAGCCACGAAGAAGTAATTTCAATCAATCAAAAAAGCCGGACTATTAATAGTCCGGCTTTTTTCTTTTGGCCTTTATAACTTAAATTCAAATCGTGAAAGTCAATCTTTTAGGATTTTTAGGAGTAAAACATGACGAACAACTTCAAGTGTTTCTCATGCTCGGCACAGGTTTTTTTATCGGTATTTTTCTGGCGACTTATCAGGTTACTGCTGAATCTCTTTTCCTAAATAGGCTCAGTGACCAACTCGATAAAGCATTTTTGGTATCGGGCCTTTTGGGAATTTTCACGACCTCCATTTTTTCTTTTCTTCAAAATCGCATTCGCTTTATAACACTGTCCATTTTAAGTATAGCAATCATTATTGCATCGACATTTGGTCTTTATTATTTCTATCATTTTGGTGTAGAAGGAATACAAGACAAAACATTATTTATGATGTATTGTCTTATTGGCCCGATTACAGCAGTATTGTTACTTTGTTATTGGGGTGTTTTTGGTCGACTTTTTAATTTTAAGCAATCGAAGAGAATTATTGGCTGGATTGATACGGGGCAGCTAATTGCGATTATTGTAGCCAATTTTCTCATACCTCTCACAGGAAGTCTTTTTCCGGATACATCAGATTATTTGCTGGTCTGCAATTTCAGCATTTTGGGTGCCTTAATCTGTTTGATCATCATCTCTATAAAGTTTGATTTAGCACGAGTGAGCACTGATGCCAGCGTGCGAGAGGAAACTAAATTTACTAAGATATTTAAGGACCGATATGTAGTGTTGTTGAGCTTGTTTCTGATCACCTCGATGGTTACGTTTATATTTAATCAGTTCACATTTCAAACATTGTTGAATAAGCAATATCCTAACCAACGTGATCTTACCAACTTTCTCGCTTACTTCAATGGTGCCATTTATGCGTTGAGTTTAGTGATGCAGGTTTTTGTTAATGACAAAATACTAAGCACCTATGGAATCAGGATTTCACTTTTTGTTTTACCCGCAGTACTTGGAATTTTGGTTTTTGGTTCGGTGCTAGCCGGCTCCGCATTTGGCTATAGTTTAGAAGAAAATCCCGAGACCTTCATTTACTTTTTTTTATTTGTAGCACTCACCAGGCTTTTCAATAGCATGCTTAGAGACTCGCTCGAAAACCCAGTCTACAAATTACTATTTATTCCATTGGACAGCCGGTATCGATTTAGTATTCAAGCCAAAGTAGAAGGTGTTGTAAATGAATTTGGAAGGTTAATTGCAGGAGCCTTCATTTTCCTGTTTGCCTTACTATCCTTTTTTAATTTATTGTGGATGCCGGTTATCGTATTGGTATTGCTTGTGCTTTATTTCCTTATCTCCAACAGCCTCTATTCGGAGTACAAAAATAAAATTCGCTCTAAATTGGAAAACACAGGCTATCATCAAGATGTGCTTGAGGTAGGATACACAAAAATCATCTCCAGACTAGAAGAATACCTTGAATATCCAAAAGCATCCAGGGCTGTATTTTCATTTAAACTATTGGAGAAAATTAACCCTACCCAAATCGGAGTCTGGGTTAATACGCTGATAAAAAGCTCGGACGTACAAGCCAGAGACTATGCCCAAAAAAGAATGAATGAGATCAAGGGACTTTCTGTTTCTGAGAATTATGTGATCCGTTTAGACGATGTTCGCATCAAGGCAGAAAGCAAGAACTTACTTTCAAAGTCCGATCTCGATTTACTTCTCACCAGCGGAGGAGATATTCAGAAAATTCGTGTACAGCGATTAACACGTTCTCAGGATTCTAAAGACAGGCATTATGCTGCGGAGCTGCTGCTCCATACATCTGCTTTGGATAATATTTCATTCTTGATTGAACTGTTGAATGATAATGATACACAGGTTAGATTGGTTGCTATAAAGACGGCTGTAAAAAAGTATAACAACGAAGTAATTTCTTCATTAATAGAAAATCTTGGAAATTCGTTATACAGCAATGCTGCTGTGAATGCGCTAATTCAGATAGGATCACCAACACTTCAATTGCTAGATAACTTATTCTACCGATCGGGTCAGAGCTCTCACGTCATGACAAGAATTGTTCAAATCATCGGGTCAATAGGTGGGACAAAGGCAAAAGATTTTCTTTGGAATAAGATTGATTATCCTGATAAAGTGATAGTATCTCAAGTACTACTTTCATTAGGACGTTCTGGTTTTAAGGCGGGTTTGGCACAAGTTAGCCGTATTAAATATGCTATTGAAGCGGATGTCGCTGCCATTACATGGAATCTGGGAGCCATAGAAGAGATCGGAGAGCATCAAGGCTCTCAGGTGGTAAAGCAAGCTCTCGAACTTGAAATTCAAAATGACATTGAACACATTTACATGTTGTTGGCCATGTTGTATGACACAAGGTCTATTCAATTAGTAAAAGAAAGTATAGAAAGTGGAACGGCAGAAGGTATAACCTATGCCATTGAATTGCTGGATGTATTTCTTTCAGATCAATTAAAACAAAGGGTAATTCCTGTGTTGGATGATGTAAGTAATTCTGAGAAAATAAAGCGCCTTGAATTGTTTTATCCGAGGGTGCCCTTAGATGAAAAGTTGGTTTTGAAATTTCTTATTAACCGTGATTTCACACAGAGCAATCGGTGGACAAAGGCATGTGTTTTACATCAGATCGGTATTCTTAAAATTGAAGATTTTACCATCGATTTGATCGCTCAGTTATTTAATCCTGATCTGTTGATTCGTGAGACTTCGGCCTGGGCGTTGTATCAAATTGATCCAACTCTTTACCATTCAAATTCAATACGACTTGGTGATGATGTAAAGAAATCATTGGATTCTGCCATACTAGGGCGAGGAACAGAAAGTGCTATTTTATCGTATGAAAAAGTTCTCTTTTTACAACGCATTAAGTTGTTTGAGGGAGTAGCGGGCTTAACCCTGTCATATATGGCTGATCTTTCACGGAATGTATTTTTAAGAAAAGGTCAAATTATGCCTTTGGAGGTTGATGAGAGCAAAGATTTTTTAATGGTGTTTAAAGGGCATATTCAGTATTTTGAGTTTGAACTGATCAAAGCTGATTTTGGTGAAGGACAATTTTTGGGAGAACAGTTGACCGAGTCCGGCAGATCTAATTCGAATGGATTGGTATCGAAAGATGAAACGATCTTGTTAAAATTCAATAAAGATGAATTTTATGATTTACTGTCAGATCAGGTTAAACTTGCTGACAAAGTTTTGGAATACATTTGATTTTAATTAAATTTCATAGATTTCTGATTAGAGTAAATATTTTTTAAACTGAAACTTTCTTGACAAGAGGTTTAATGAATTCATCCAGTTTGGTTATTTTCATACTTACTCTAGCTATTAAAATAGAATGTTAAACTATTCCGTTCAGGTTAGCGCATCCACTGATTCAATATCAGACGAACAGTTTGATGAGTCAGTAATTGGATTTAATCCATTCCCTGGACTAAGAACTTTTTCTATTGATGATGCCCATCTCTTCTTTGGCCGCGAAGGTCAGGTGGATGAGATTTTGCAGAAACTCTGCGCAAATCGCTCGGTTTCTGTAATTGGTTATTCGGGTAGTGGTAAGTCCAGTTTGATGTATTGTGGTCTTATCCCCGTTCTTTATGGTGGGTTCATGACAGAGACGGGTCCTCACTGGAAAGTGATCATTACAAGGCCTGGCAACTCACCTATAGAAAATCTCACCAATGATACCATTGATTTTCTCAGTAGGGAAGGTAGAATTCTGAACGAAGACAAACAAATTCGTAAAGCCATCATCTCATCCGTTTTACGAAGTGGTACGAATGGCTTACTAGAACTTACTAAATATCTTCAAAGCAACCATGATGAAAATATTTTCTTCTTTATTGATCAGTTCGAAGAACTGTTTCGATTTAGAGAATCTGGAGGTGATGAAACTTTGAACGAGGCAACCAACTATGTTAATCTGCTTCTAACGGCAGTTGCGCAAAGAAAAGTTCCAGCCTTTATCGCCCTTAGTATGCGCTCAGATTTCATTGGCGAGTGTGCATCCTTTCCGGGATTCACGCAGATGATTAATGATAGTAACTACCTCGTTCCGCAGATGTCGCGCGAGCAAAAGCGCATGGCTATTGAGGGCCCTGTGGCTGTGGGTGGAGGAAAAATTTCTAATCGGTTAGTGAAGCGATTGCTGAGTGATATTGGAGATAACCAGGATCAACTTCCAATTCTGCAGCATGCACTCATGCGTACATGGGATTATTGGATTGCCAATCGTGAGCCATCTGAGCCTATTGATATCCGGCACTACAACTCGATTGGCAGAATATCTCAGGCACTTTCACTTCATGCCAACGAAGCCTATGATGAACTGACTTCCAAGGAAAAGCATATAGCCGAGGTTCTTTTTAAGACCATAACGGAAAAGAATTCTGAGAATCTGGAAATGCGAAGACCTGGCAAAATTTCTGAGATCGCAGAACTTGGCCAGGCATCCGAAGGGCAGGTTATCGATGTAATTGAAAAGTTCAGAAAATCGGGCAGGTCATTTTTGATGCCTGGCCCTCATGTGTCGTTAAGCGGTGATTCAATGATCGAATTGTCTCACGAAAGTTTTATGCGTATTTGGACCAGACTATCAACCTGGGTAGATGAAGAATTTGAATCGGCTGGGATGTATAGGCGCGTTTCAGATGCTGCCGCGATGTATCAGATTGGCAAGACAAACCTTTGGCGACCACCGGATTTACAATTAGCGCTTAACTGGCAAAAGAAACAAAAACCAACCCGCACGTGGGCACAGCGCTATGATAGCGCTTTTGAGCGTGCCATTGTTTTTCTTGATACAAGCCGGATTACTTATGAGGCTGAACTCAAGAATCAGGAAATGTTGCAACGTAGAATGTTGCGGAGGGCGCGAGTTACTAATCTTATTCTTGCCTTATTATTGCTTATTGCAACAGGCTTTTTTATCTATGGTTTGTTTCAACAAATTAAGGCTGAACAGCAGTTTCAATTAGCCGTAGAGCAGAAAGAGTTGGCTGAAAAAGCTACGGATGACGCCAATGATCAAAGGAAAAGAGCCCAAAAAGCTCTTGAAGAAGTTGAAGCTCAACGGGAAAAATTAGATAATCAGAATAAAGAACTTTCTAAGGCTTATGTGGATATTAAGTTAGCAAGGGATAATGCAGAAAAAAGTTTAATTTATGCTCTTCAACAGGAGGAATTGGCAAACTCTTCTAAAAATAAAGAGCAAGTGGCCAGGATTAATGCAGAGAATCAAACCAAAATTGCCCGAGATAATTTTGATAAAGCCAACCGACTACTTATGCTTTCCATTGCACAATCATTGGAAGCTAAGTCAGAAGGTATCGATGACGCGCAATTAGCTGGTTTAACGGCTATGCAGGGTTATTTGTATCACTCAAAATATGATGGGAATAAGTATGATCCATACGTTTTCCGTGGACTTTATTATTCGGTTGCCAAGCTGAATGGATTTAATTACAATGCTACCAAGGTCCCTGGGAATTTCAAGAATAAGATGTATGCCCTCACGGTATCTTCAAAGTCATCTTCGTTTTATACGACAGGAAATGATGGTCGAATTTTCCAAGGCAACTATTTAAATCAAAAAGCAGAAAAGCTATTGCACGAAAATAAAGGATATCCAAATCGGGTGTTGGCTTTGAGTAAAGATGAAAAGTATTTAGTAAATGGTAGCGACTCAAGTTACGTAGAGATTCATAACCTTTCATTGTCTGGCAAACCGATTCTGGTGCCGGGACATACTCAGCTCATTAACGACATAAAATTCCTCCCGGATAATTCAGGGTTTATTTCGGCATCGGCAGATAAAACACTTCGGCTCACAAATCACATCAGCGGTCAGAGTAAGAATATTCTCACGTTACCCTATGATCTAAAATCAATTGATATAAGTCCTAATGGTAAGCAGCTGGCCGGTGTTTCAACAAATGGTAATTTGATTATTGTAAACCTTCGTGATTACACGTACAAAGAATTAATAAAAGAAGAGCTAAGCAGAATACTTTCCGTTGTGTATCACCCAACTCGTCCACTATTGGCGTACGGTGTTGAGGTAATAAATGAGCATAAAAAAGTGGTGCGCGGTGTAGTTAAGTTATTGAATCTGGATACCCGTAAAATAAAGGAATTATCAGGTCATAAATCAGGCATCACGGACTTAGAGTTTAGCCCTGACGGATTGTTATTGGCGAGCGCTGGCTTAGACCGAAAATTACAAATGTGGGTGGTTGATCATGAAAATGATTTGCCTATTTTGATGGATAACAACAATGGATATGTATGGGATATCGCCTTTACTAAAGGATCTGAATATTTGATAGCCTCTTGCAATGACGGTGAGATTAGGTTCTGGCCAACAGATCCTAAAATGCTTGCAGAGCAAGTTTGTCCAAAATTGAAGAGGAATATGACTCCTGATGAATGGGAGATTTATGTAGGCAATAATATTGGCTACGAATCAACTTGTCAAAGTATACTCATAAAAGATCTTTAATGAATAGCAGGATCTTATTCTTTCTATTTATCTTTTTATGCCTTTCAGGCTCCGTTGTTGGGCAGGATAGGGATTGTGAGCAAACACTCAGTGAAGCTGATGATGAGTTTAGCGCAGGGAGGTTTTATGGGATACCCTCCTTACTAGAATCATGTCTTGAAAGAGGGTTTACCAACGAACAGAAGGTGAGGGCCTATTTAATTTTAACGCAGGCCTATTTGATTTTAGATGATCCGAAGGCGGCAGATGAAAGTTATCTTAAATTATTAGATGCCGATCCTGAATATGTGGCTAACCCATCACGCGATCCAATTGATGTTTATTATTTAAGTAAGAAATTTACATCCACTCCCATATTTACTCCTCATCTACGGTTAGGACTCAACACTTCACGCCCGAGGATTATTCAAGAGATTACTACTAGTGGTACTCCATTGGATAGAAAGCAAAGGTTTAAAGTAGGATTTCAATTTGGGGTTGGAGTAGATTGGAATATTGATAATCATTGGAGTCTTGGTGCAGAAGGTAATTTTGCCTATAAAGCATTTAAACGTGAAACGAAAGGTTATAGTAGAAACGATATACAGGAGATGGAAGAACAGCATATTGGTTTTGATATACCGTTTTATATAAAGTATTCTGATGATTCTGGTAAAGTTCGACCCTTTGGTTATGCAGGCTATGCTATTGGTATATTAGTTTCTTCCAACGTTTCATTACAATTTGACAACACCACTCCTTCGAATACTGAAGTGGGAATTCAACAAACCCCAAAGGTTAGCGGTGCGCTTGGATATAAAAGAAGTCTTTTAAACCAGTCGATAGTATTAGGTGGAGGTGTAAAATATAAAATCGGGAGAGACTTTGTTTATGCTGATCTGAGGTATCTGGCTGGCCTTTCTAATCTGACTAAACCCGAGAAGAATTATTATTCACAAAATGGAGCATTTGACCTGTCTATAACCAATTATCAATACGCAAGCGACTTCTTTAGACTGGATAATTTGTCTTTGTCATTTGGCTATATCCATCCAATCTATAACCCACGTAAAAAGGTAAAAACTAAGTTGATTAATCTATTCAAAAAGCAGACAAAAACGGAAAAGGACAAATCATGATGCGGGTCTATATCCTTCTTTTATTTTTGATTGTAATTGTTTCTTGTGATACAGGAAATACAATTGATGCCCCGTCTGAAAGTTATTTTGTTAAATTTTATGGGGAAGATGGAGATCACCAAGGAGTTGACTTTGTTGTGAATGGCGATGGTTCATTTGTGTTAGTGGGCAATGAAAGAGTTTTAGGAGCCCCATTAAGTCAGCAAATATTTGTAGTTAAAGTAGATGGGCAGGGAATGATTTTGAAACAAGGATCTTTTGGCTTAGCCGGAGATGATTTTGTAAAGGACATTGAATTGACTCCTGATGGGAATATTATTATAGCAGCCGAAAATCAGAAGAACGTAAACGACAAAGATGTTTACCTAATTACGTTGTCTCAGGATCTATCACTTTTGAATAGCAAGCAAGTTGGTTTAAAGAAAATGGATGGCCAGGAATCAGACGAGGAAGTTAATTCCGTAACTATTATTCAGAATGGATATATCGTTTCAGGCTCGACTACTGCTGTGAGTACAACAAAACAAAATGATATCAGAGATGCCTTGCATTTGCGCTTTAATAATACCTTATCATTAGTGGATGACAAATCAGGGCTTTGGAAGCATACTTCTGGATTAGATAACAGCGAGGATGTTCTGATAAAAATGTTTGAAGTCAATCCCTTCACCTATTATGGTTTCGGTTATACAAATACGCAACGAGGAACCGTGCTGGATTATAAATATTGGGCGTTTAGTCTTGGGGCATCTGGACTTCCGACAAATAATGGTAGTGATTTATTGGATGTTATTGGAGATCCGATACAGGATGAAAAATTAAGTAATGTAATCGAAAGCCCTTTGCAATCAGGTGAAGGATTTGTCTTAAGCGGTGTTAAAAGGAACAGTGCTGGTGAAAGTCATTCTTTTATTGTAAAGCTTCAAAAAAGTATATTTGCGTCTGGTGACGTATTAGAAAAATCACCAACTAATTTAGGCGATTTTAGTAACGTAGCTAATGCTAACGAGCGAATGGTTAATCAGACAAGAATGTTACCTCTTGCGGGTGGAGGGTTTTTATTGCTCACAAATAGCAACTCAGTATCGTATGATAATTTGAATATCTCACTTACTAAATTGGATAATAATTTTTCTGTAACAACCCAAATTCCTATTTTTTTTGGCGGGGCTGGTGATGATTTCAATGGCGCGATTAAAGAACTTTCAGATGGGAAAATTGTGATAGTGGGTACTATGACATTAGGAGGTGTTTCGGGGCAGACTAAAATGGTTTTTATGAAGCTTAACTCGAATGGACGATTGCAAGAATAGACATATTGTTCTTAGTGAATTGATTACCTTTAAAGATGAAATTTGATTAATTCTCGCTTAGATGGATTACCTATGACATACTCTAGCTGGATAAGTTTTTATGATAGATCACGATATGTAATATTTTTTGCTGTCTTTCTTTTCCTCAGTTTTCAAAATACTAACGCACAAGTAATAAGTACAACTGCAGGAGGAAACTGGAATGCGGGGGCAACCTGGATAGGTGGAATCGTACCCGCTGTTGGGCAAGACGTTGTTATTGATGGACCAGTTTCATTGAATGTTAACACTCCTTCCATTGCCTCATTAACAATTAATTCAGGTGATACCTTCACCACTACCAGTACATTCACGGTTACTGTAGCGGGGGCTATTACAGTTGATGGAACGTATTCTAACGGAAGTTCTGGTGCCATTACGAAAGGGTCTATGACTGTAAGTGCTGGAGGTTCTTATTTTCATGCGAGAGGTGATGTTGCAACGGTTATACCTTTAGCAGTTTGGGCTAATACATCAACATGTAGAATTACAGCCTCAGTAGTAGGTACGTTTGGAACAATACCAACAGGCTTTGGGCAAACCTTCGGTAGTTTTATTTGGGATGTGGCAGATCAAAGCGGAAATCTTGTTTTTGGGGCAACGCCAATCATAGCTGGAGATTTCTCAGTTCTCAATACAAATAGTAACGATTTAAGGATCACCAACGATGCTACTAATCGCACCATATCTGTGGCAGGTAACTTTAGTCAATCGGGTACAACTACCAATTTTATTGTGGTTAGTGGAACAGGTACAGGAGTACTCAATGTTGATGGTAACTTCAGCTTAAGTGGTGGAACCTTCGTTTTAAAAGAAGATGCTGGAGCGGCTGCATTAAATGTCATTGGAAATTTTACACAGGCCGGAGGAACTTTTGACCAACGCGCAACAAACAACACTTCAACAGGCATTGTATCCATCTCAGGTAATTTCAGTGTATCTGCAGGAACTTATGATATCTCTGGCGTAGGAGCAATTGGCACGTTAAACGTTACTGGCGATTTTTCTCAAACTGGTGGAACCGTTACTCAGACTGGTGTAGGGGGAAGTGGTCTTGTCAACCTATTAGGAAATTTTTCGCAAACTGCTGGTGCCATCACGGAGACGAGCAATGGAAGTATCTCAATTGCATTCAATGGTGGTGGAGTGACCCAATCCTACACTTCAGGTGGAACAATTACAAATACAATTAATTTTGTGGTTAACGGGGGTTCCTATTTACAAATGGCTGCTGCTGCTACAACTTTGGGCGGGGCCTCTAGCGGAACCTTTACTTTATCCAGTACCGCAAAATTTGGTGTTACATCTGCGGCTGGTATCAGCACAACAGGAGCCACTGGCAATATCCGTGTCACGGGCACAAGAACCTATGCTTCTGGTGCCAATTATATTTATAATGGCAGTACAAATCAAAATGTAGGAAATGGATTATCTCAAAATACGCCAGCAAATATTGAAATCAATAATTTTGGAAATATAGTTTCTCTGGGTGCGGCAGTCTCAGCTTCAGGGACACTCACAATTACAGCTGGAGTATTCAATGCCAATACTCAAACAGTAGTCATTGCTGGTAGTACAAATGTAAATGCTGGAAGTTACCTTAGTTCTACAGCCACGCAGACATTCAATGGAGGATTAAATATTGCAGGAGGTACATTCACTGGTTCAACAGGGGCAGTTTTGGCAACAGATCTTACTCTAACTAATGGATTATTAACTGCTCCTTCCGGGAACTTTGCAGTATCAGGAAATTGGATCAAGACAGGAGGAACATTTACACCAGGTACAAACACGGTTACGTTTACTGGGGCCGGTGCTCAAACATTAAATTCAGATGGTAGTCCATTCCGTAATATTTCGCATTCTGGTTCTGGGACTTTACAAGTTGTAAATACCTCGTTAACGACATCAGGTACCTTTACGAATTCACTAGGAACCTTTGATGCTAATGGCCAGACACACATTGTTACAGGTCTCTCTGTGATTAGTGGTGGAAGTTATTTGGGTTCAACAGCTACTCAAACATTTAATGGTGGGTTATCATTATTAGGCGGCACCTTCACTGGATCAACTGGAGATGTTTTAATTTCAAACTTAGCTATTGGGAATACTTCAGTTTTTTCAATAGGCGCATCTAATCTAACAGTTATCGGAACTACTCAGGTTGGAAGTGGTTCGAGTGGAAGTTTTGTTTTTGGGGCAGCTACCGGAATCAAGACTTTTGTTGGCATGGTGACGCTTGGCTCTGGTTCCATTTGGGATAATGGTATTAATTCAGATGTGTTTTTTCAAGGTGGTATTCTTAGGACCTTAGGAACATTTACTTCAGGATCTGGGAATTACACCTTCGACACAAATTCTCAGTCGTTATCTGGGGTATTTTCCATACCGAGTGTAACAGTCAATGGCATAAGCCTAACGAATAATTATAGTCTTACCGTTGCCACGGCATTGTCTGGTACAGGCAGTATTACCCAATCCACCAATTCATCATTAGTCATTTCTGGAACTTCTGGTATTGCCAGTATAAACGCAACGAATACAGGTAATACGGTTAGCTATAATGGTTTAGCACAAGCAATTAACCAAGGCGTCTTTCACAATTTAATAGTAAATCAATCAGGAGGAACAAATGCGACTTTGGGAGGAGATATCACCATAAATAATAATCTTACTCTTAATGCAGGTAGGATTCTTACAGGTGTCAATGTTTTGAAAATGGCCTCGGGTGCTTCTGCTATTTTAGGGGCAACTACTACTCGATTTATTGTTGGTAATCTGGAGTGGGCTTTGCCTGCAGGTGCTTCAACCAAGGTGTTTGAAATAGGAACAACGGTTTATGGACCCATTACTTTAGTGAACTCGGGCGTGACAGGTACTGTAACTGTAATAGGCTCGGTAACTCAGGGAAATCATCCTAGTGAAAATACACCTATCGCAAATTCTTCAGGTATTGATCAGGCCAGTAAAGCAAATCATTATTGGACGGTTACTAAAAGCGGGTCTGGTACATTTTCGGCTAATGCAATATTCGATTTTTCATACACAACAAATACGGGAACGCCCGCTGCTTATGTTTTAAAAAGATATGAGTCATCGCCCAATTTTTGGACAAGCGTTGGTAGTTCTGTTGGTGGCTCAGCGATCACTTCAACCGGAGGACTATCGGCTTTTGGTGACTTTCAGGTGGGTAACCCAAATGCTGCACCATCAGTTTCTGACCCTGTTCCGCTTACGGTGTGTCAGGGAGTTACAGCAACTTTTACGGTTACCCCTTTAGGAGTTCCATCAGTAACTTACCAATGGAGAAAGGGTGCAGTAAATATTTCAGGAGCAACTTCAGCTTCTCTCATTATTAACCCAGTGTCATTGGCAGATGCAGGTAATTATGATTGTGTTGTTAGCAATGTTAATGGTTCAGCGACATCTGCCACAGCTCTATTAACGGTAAATCCTTCTCCAACCCTTGCTGGAGTTCTTCAATCATCTGCTGTTTGTGAAGGTAATGGAGCCGAGATTATTTTGACTGGTCTTTTGGTCAGCACAACGTTTACAGTTGACTATTCAATAAACTCGATTGCCCAACCACCCATTACAGGAATTGTCTCCAATGCTTCTGGTGTAGCCACATTCACCACTCCCTCGTTAATAGCTGCCAATAACGGTGAGCTGCTACAGATTACCGGGTTGACGGTAACTAGCGCAACCCCAAATTGTACTCAGGTATTTACACAAGGAGTTACCTTAAGTGTCAACGCACTTCCTACTGACAAAACAGTTTCATCACTAGTTTCATCCGTGTGTGGTGGGTCAGGCACAAGAATTGAAGTCTTATTGTCTTCTGTGGGCGTAAACTATCAGTTGCGGAATAATGCTGATAATAGTTTGATCGGAGCTCCAGTTGCAGGCACAGGCGCAACCATCAGCTTAGCTACAGGTAATTTAGCTATAAACACTACATATAATGTATTAGCGACAACTTTAGCGACTGGCTGTAGCCTTCAAATGTCCATTATACCAATAGTTAATCTAAGTCCTTTACCAGTTGTGCAGACTGTTAGTGCTCCTGGCAGCACCAGTTATTGTTTAGGTACTCCAAACGTTACGGTGCAGTTAAACAATTCAGAGGTTGGATTTAGTTATGAATTGTATAAGAATGGAATAGCCAGCGGAACGATTAATGCAGGTACAGGCGCTGCCTTAGATTATCTTAATCTTGATGCAGGTGTTTACACGGTGTACAGCTATTTTACTGCCACTCCTGCTTGCGGAACTTTTATGAGCGGAAGTGTTACGGTTATAGTTAACACCCCCACGGTAATCAGCGTTCAGCCTACTGCTTTGCAGACCTTGTGTGAGAGTTCGGTTTTGAATTTAAGTGTTAGTGCTACAGGTACAGGGCTAAGTTATCAGTGGAATAAAGACGGCACCCCGATTTTTGGAGCGACCGCTAGTAGTTACAACATCCCTGTTTTAGTATCGGCCGATGCCGGTACCTATACAGTAGAAGTTACCAGTGGGGGAGTTTGCGGCAACACCGTTACCAGTTCGGATGCCGTAGTGAATGTGAACATAGCCGCTGTGATCACGACACAGCCCTTGCCAGCGACCCAGACCTTGTGCCTTGGATCAGTCTTACCGCTGAATGTAGTAGCGAATGGTTCAGGACCATTGAGCTACCAGTGGAAGAAGAATGGAGTTAATATTTCAGGAGCCACGACAGACACATATTCGCTAGCCAGCGTAGGAATAGGGGATGGAGGTAACTATAGTGTAGAAGTTACGAGCAGCGGAGTTTGTGTACCAGCGAGTGTAACCAGCAACATTGCCTTGGTTACGATAGAATCTTCTGCGGTAATCAGCGTTCAGCCTACTGCTTTGCAGACCTTGTGTGAGAGTTCGGTTTTGAATTTAAGTGTTAGCGCTACAGGTACAGGGCTAAGTTATCAGTGGAATAAAGACGGCACCCCGATTTTTGGAGCGACCTCCAGTAGTTACAGCATCCCTGCGTTGGTATCCTCCGATGCGGGCATCTACACAGTAGAAGTTACTAGCGGAGGAGTTTGCGGCAACACCGTTACAAGTTCAGATGCCGTAGTGAATGTGAATATCATTCCTCTAGGAAACAGAGTCTCCGCAGGAACTTATACGGAATGTTCAGGAAACACGTTGAATATTACTCCAACATCAAACGTGGTTAATACCACTTTTAGCTGGCTTGGTAGCAATGGTAGTGGTGGCACAGGTAACATTACCGATACACCAATTAACAATACGAATAATCCAGTCGATATAACTTATACAATTTCTCCACTTGGTCCAGCTAGTACTTTTTGTTTAGGATCTGATTTTTCAATTGTTGTAACAATTAAACCTTTACCAATATTCAGTCTGACCAAGACAACACCTGTTTTATGCGAGGGATTAAATTCGGATATTACAATCAACAGTCCAACATCAGGAACTTTGATAACTCTGACCTCTGTTAATTATAACGGAGTTACGGGAACTACTGGATATTTGGGCGGTGAAACATTTACTGACGGACAAAAAATCACTGAGAGTTATAGTAATCCAGGTAGTACGCCAATAACGGTGACCTACACATTCAGCTCGGCAGCAAATGGATGTAGCAATCCGACCACTCAACAAACCACGGTGGTAGTTAATCCTGATCCTGTATTTGTGATCACCAACACAGCAGCAACTATATGTGAGGGAGCTGCCAATAATATAATGCTCACTAGCCTCACAACTAATGCTGTAGTGCTTTTATCCAGCGTAGATTACAATGGGGCAATAGGCGGTAATTATGCAGGTGGGGAATCTTTCACCAGTGGACAAAAGATTACAGAGACCTTGATCAATCCAACTGAGTCTCCCATTACAGTAACTTATACGTTTTCAGTATCTGCCAATGGTTGCAGTAACTTAACTTCTCAATCAACCACAGTTTCTATCAATCCTGCGCCACCGGTATTTAGTATTGCCAATGCAACTCCAGTCTTATGCGAAGGAGTGAATTCTGATATTACGATTAATAGCTCAACATCAGGAGCGGTTATGACCTTGATTGGAGTTAATTACAATGGAGTCGCAGGTACTACATCATACGTAGGAGGGGAAACTTTCATCAATGGGGCGAAGATCATAGAGAGTTATAGTAATCCGGGAGATACACCACTAACGGTGACTTATACATTTGCTTCTGCAGCGAATGGATGCAGTAATCTGGTCACTCAGCAAACTAGTACAGTCGTAAATCCTGACCCGATCATGAGTATTGTAAACGCCGCATCACAAATATGTAGCGGTAGTCCAATTAGTATAACTCTAAATAGTTCAACAAGCGGTGCTATTATTACCCTCGCAAATGTCAACTACAATGGAGTAATTGGTACACTTACTTCTCCAAGAACATTTATACCTGGTTCTATTATCACAGAGGCTTTGGTAAATACTTCAAATGCTCCAATTACCGTCACCTATTCCTTTACCGTGGCAGGAAATGGATGCTCAAACGCTTCAACCTTCACCACAACAGTGGCTGTTAATCCAAATCCAACTTTAGAAGTTACAAATAACTCAACTACTATTTGTAGTGGCACAGCACCATCAATCAGTTTCAACAGCCCTACTAGCAACGCGTCTATTGCTTTGCAGAGTGTGACATACGGTTCACTCGTAAATGGTGCATATACTTCAGGAGACACATTTGGCGCGATAGGTTCTTTAACGGAAGGGAACCTGGTGAATAACACGAATAATCCAATTATAGTAACCTACACATTTAGTGTAACGACACCTACAAATCCAGTTTGCCCATTGAATGTGACTTCACAAAGTACTACAGTAACGGTTTTACCGACTTCATCATTCACCGTAACCAATTCATCACCTTCAATTTGTACGGGTAGTCAGACTAGCATCATGTTGAATACAACAGTTTCAGGAGTTCAGGTAAGATTGAAGTCGGTTAATTATGGAACTGCATCAGGGTCTTTGGTGGCAGGTGCTTTATATACAGACGGACAGAGTGTAACCCAGATATTAACAAATTCTACGAACTCACTTGCGACAGTAACCTATGAATTTGAATCCCTAGTTCCTGGTTGTGCACCTGGCGCCAGTCAGCAAATTACAGTACAAGTAAAACCCAAACCAGTAATCATGGATGCTCCACTTCAACTTCAGCAAACCGTGTGTAGTGGAACTCCTTTAAACTTCATACCGACATCAACTACTGACCCCGGAACTACCAATACCTGGACTTCAACTGTAACTGGGACCTTTACAGGTATTACTAGCAGTGGCTCTGGAGCTATTACAGATGTTCCAGTTAATACTGCCAATACGGTTGGGTTTATTTCGTACACCCTTACTCCCGAGGCAAGTGGATGCTCAGGATCTCCTGTGAACTATGTTGTTACCGTTTCACCTGTAGCATCTGCCGATGGATCTGATGTTACCATTTGCAGTGGTCAAAATGCAGTGATCATTATTAATGCTGGTCCTATCAACGTTAGCGGAACTACTTTTAGTTGGGTTGCGATTCCGTCAGTCAATGTATCGGGAGCTGTGTCTGGTAATGGTTCTACAGTAAATCAAGTTTTAACATTGACCGATTTTTTATTTGGTACCGTTACTTATCAAATCACACCATCTTCAAATTCTTGTACAGGTCTAATGAAGAATGTTACAGTTTCGGTCAATCCTATACCGACTGTTGATGCCGGAGCTGATTATCAGGTGTGTGAACCCGTATCCATACCAGTGACTGGAAGTATTGGAGGTGCAGCAACAACGGGAACATGGTTGATTGTTTCAGGAGCAGGATCCATTTCTGCGAGCACTGTTTCGGGCACTCAAGTTACAGCTACCTACACGGTAGCCCCAACAGATGTTGCATCAACCATTTTACTTCGATTAGAAACAAATGATCCGGATTTAATAGGCCCTTGTTCGTTGGTGTCTGATGTAGTTCAGATTCAGATCAACAGAAGACCTACGGTGACATTACCGGCTGATTTTGAAGTTTGCGAACCAAATAACCTGTTGACTACACCGATAAGTTTATCGGGAGTTATTGGAGGTAGTGCCACCACTGCTTTGTGGAGTGTTGTTTCAGGTTCCGGTATTTTATCGGCATCAACATTAACAGGATCAAATGTTACATCCTTGTACACCATCGCCCCATCTGATATTGGAAATACAATTACCTTACGATTGACAACCAATGATTCTGATGGAATTTCTGGACCTTGTGTTGCTGAGTTTAAGCAAATCAATATAAGAATTAATCGGGCGGCAGTTATTTCAGCAGGATCGGACCTTCAATTGTGCGAAGATAGTCCTTCTATAACCCTACAGGGAGTTCAATCTGGTGCATCAACTTTGGTGGTTTGGTCTGGAGGAAGTGGCGTCTTCTCTAATTCATCATCATTACAACCAGTTTATTCATTTAGTAATCCATCTGAGATAAACACATCCCTAGCTCTCACGATTACAGCCCTTGATCCTGATGGGGCAGGCCCATGCCAAAGTGTTTCAGATCAGATGATCTTGATAATCAATCCACTACCTGGCGTTGTATTTACTGGATTACCTCCAGGGTCACCTTCTCAAATGGTAGAAAATAATCCTCCAATAACACTTACGGGAAACAATGTGGGAGGTGTCTTCACTATTTCTCCTTCTACTTCTGTTATTGGTAGCACTACGGTTAATGTTGTGGACCGAGCTACATTTGATCCTTCTGCTGTAGATCTTGGTTCAAACTTTATAACCTATACCTTTACGAATGCTAATGGTTGCACCAATTCGAATACGCAGGAGGTCTTTGTTAATCCGGTAACCGACATTGATTTTGGAGTGCAAGGAGCTTTGGTAAACTCTACTGGCGAATTTGAAATTTGTGCTAACCTTGGTGATGTTAAACTCCTTGGATTTCCGCCACCAGTAGAAGGATATGCACCGGAAACAAAGTTCACCTCCGAAGGTTCTAATGCAGCAGGTTTAACGATTATTAATATTGGTGCTGATTATTTCATTAAGACTGATGGAGTGGTATCAAATACATACAGGATCAGATATACATTCAAAAATCAATTTGGTGGTGTAACATTCAAAGAAAAATCAATCCGCATTTTTGCGAGTCCAGTGGCTTCTTTTTCTTCATTAAATAATTGTATTAAAGAGGAGGTGGTTTTCACTGATAATTCATCTGTCAATCCAACACCTTTTTCAACTACTATTGATCGTTATGAGTGGAATTTTGGAGATGGATTCACAGCAATAGGGAAGAACCAAAGTAAGCGATATAATAAATCAGGCACCTATCGTGTCACACTCAAAGTAACTACCTTTTTGCAAGGATGTTCAAATACAAGTGCCCCCTATTCCTTAAGGGTGGGTGATGAACCTATTGTAGACTTTGATTGGTCTTCTATTTGTAATAATGATCAAACTAAGTTTCAGGATAATTCTGACCCTGGTACTGTAAGTAGTATCGATTCATACATTTGGGATTTTGGTGATGGGACTGTATTAACTGGTAATGCAACGCTGACTAATCCGGAACATAAATATGTAGCTTTTGGTACTTACAATGTGAAACTCAAAGTTCTCACTAATGATGGCTGCGAGAATTCTCTTAGCAAGAGAGTTTTCATTTTGCCTTATCCTACCGTTGCTCCGGTAGCGGGTGCGGAATATCTTGAAGGGTTTGAATTAACAGATGGTGGATGGATAGCAGAGGCGTTTAATGCAACCAATTCTACACCACTAAATATCGTTAAGAGTGACACGAGTTGGATTTGGGGTTCTACTGGTGGGTCCTCAATAGTTTCTGCAGCTGGAGGTAGTAACTTTTGGTGGACAGGCGATAATTCAAACACCTATTTTTCAAATGAGAATTCTGTGGTCAATGGTCCTTGTTTCAATTTAACGCAATTGAAAAGACCAATGATTGCATTGGATTACTTTTCTGATTCGGAAAATAATTTGGATGGCGCGGTTCTTCAATATTCAACAGAAGGCGGTATTGAAGGCTCGTGGACTATTGTTGGTCCTGAATTAGAGTCGCCAATAAGTAGGGGTATTAACTGGTTTAATGGAGCAGGTATTTTCTCAAACCCAGGTTCGCAACCCATTGGTAACTATGGATGGACAGATAAACAGGGTGGTTGGAAAAACGCAAGATTTAATTTAGACATTATACCGATCGCTAAGCGAGGTCAGGTTAGATTCCGAATGGCTTTTAGTAGCAACGATGGAAATGCATCCGGAAATACTTTTGATGGTTTTGCCTTTGATAATTTCTTTGTAGGTGAGAAGAAGAGGAATGTTCTAGTGGAGCATTTTACAGCAGCTACCTTAAATGCAAGTTTAAGTGCTGATAGTTATCTGAATAATTTATTAACCAGTCAAATTACACCCCATCATTTAACAACGGATTTCTATAATATTCAGTATCATGTGAACTTCCCGGGAGTTGGAGTAGATGGATTAAACAAAGAAAATCCTGCCGATCCTGCCGCACGAGCTTTGTATTATGGAGTTTCACAACCTCCTTATTCGATCATGGATGGACTTCTTATTCCGAATAAGTTTACCGGTGTTACTACCGAGTTGAACAATCTTGAAGTTGACAGAAGAGCATTGGCTGATCCTCAATTTGAATTGGCACTGGATACAATTGCTACAAGTAATGGACGAACGATTAGTGTAGAATTAAAACTAAAAGCTTTGAAGGACATCACGGTTCCTTTAATAGCTCATGTTGCTCTAGTAGAAGATGATTTGAGCGTGTCGGGCTTCACTAATCCATTCAAAAATGTTTTACGTCAGCAGCTTTTTGGAAGCGATGGTGAAACGATTAGTATGACCTTTGTAAAGGGACAGGAAAAAATTATAATGAAACTGAGTATTGATATTAATACAACAATCGTAAACTCTTCGAAATTGATTTTGATAGGATTTGTTCAAGATAAAAACTCGAAGGAAATTTATCAAAGTATCGTTGTGAAAGCACCTAAAAAGAATGGATCACCGATCGTTGGGGTTAAGGATAAGGATCCGATTGTGTTGGCTGCCTTAAACAGTATTCAACTGTTCCCCAATCCGGCAAATGGAGAATTTTACTTTGGAATACCTGAAGATATTCAGTCCGAAAGTGTTTGGCAGATTATTGATCAGCGAGGAATATCGGTATTGCATGGTGATTTCAGCAAATCAACGAATGGTTTGTTACCAGTTAATATTTCAACCTTGTCTAATGCCATGTACTACGTGGTTATTAGTGCTCCAGGAGGCTTTGAAGTTAGAAAGAAAGTAATGGTTATGAATAGGAATTAATTTGAATCTTAATAGACTCAAGAGTGTCTCTTAATTCAGAACTGATTTCTTTGGAGAGTTTATTAATTAACCATGGATTTTTATGGCGCTTGGCTTCTTCTTCAAGGTTCACAATTTTATCCTTAAGGTTACGAACGCCTAATAGGGTAATACTTGGCTTTATTTTATGAGCAACTCGCGCTAGCTCAATCCAGTTTTCATTATCTGAATATTTATCCAGTTCCTGAATGCTGGTAGGTATAGATTTCAAAAAAGCTTCAGCTATTTCTTTAATAAAGCTCTTATTGTTGCCGGATACCTTTTCAAGATAGCTGAAGTCAACTTTATCGGCATGTTGACTAATTAAGTTCTTGCCATTCTCCGCACCAATCACATGAAATTTATTACCCAGATACTTGTCTAATACTTTGAGCAAGTCTTCCTGAGTAAAGGGTTTGGTTAAACAATCATTCATACCAATCGAGATACACTTATCAATATCTCTCTGTGTTGCATTAGCCGTCAAGGCGATAATGGGAACCAAACTTTTCTCATTGTTCCAATTGCGAATGACTTTCGTGGTTTCAAAGCCATCCAATACAGGCATTTGAATGTCCATAAGAATCAAATCAAAATGAGAGTTCTTATATTTTTCAATACCAACCTCTCCGTTTTCGGCAGTTTCAAATGGACAGCCCCACATTTTAAGAATACTGCCTGCGTATAATCGATTGATGTCGTTGTCCTCAACGAGCAGGATAGAGGCATTTTTTAGTTGAAGCGTTTTGCTTAGTGCGGATCTTTCCTTACTAATTTGAAAATCTTTAATTCCAATCTTATACGGCATTAAGACCGTAAAAGTAGAGCCTTCATTTTCTTCGCTATTTACTTTGATGGTTCCATGCTGAAGATGAACTAATTGACGTACAATGGTAAGTCCTAAACCGGTGCCGCCATACTTACGCGTAACGCTGGCGTCTGCTTGGCTAAAGCTTTCAAAGATGGTTTTAAGTTTTGATTTAGGTATTCCAATTCCAGTGTCCCTGATCTCAAATTTTAAATAGTAGTCCTTTTCTTCCTTTATTTGTTCAAGGGTTACAGAAATCTTTATTGATCCGTAATGTGTAAATTTTAGTGCGTTGCTGATGAGATTAATTAAAATCTGGTTCAATCTAACAGGATCCCCAATTAAAACGCTGGGAATCTGAGGATCCATCGTATACTCTAGCTGGATTTCTTTTTCCTGTGATTGTAGCCGGAACGTATCCACCAAAGAACGTATGGTCTCATCCAGATGAAAATTGATTTTTTCAAATTTAAGTTTCCCCGATTCAATAGATGCTAAATCCAAAATATCATTAATGATGACTTTAAGGTTTTCGGCAGCAGTCTTAATCGCCTTTAAGTATAAGGTCTGGTCCTCTACCGATGGATTTTGACTTAACAAGTCGGCCATACCAGCAATACCGTTAATTGGTGTTCTTATTTCATGGCTGATATTAGCTAAGAACAATTCTTTTGTTTTTTGGGCTTTAAGTAATTCTAAAGCATCAATCTTTCGTTGAGAAATATCACGACAGTCCAAAATGAGACCCTCCAATTTGTCTTTTTGTTTGAGATTAATCGAATTGAATTCAAAAAATTTGTAGGATTTATCCTTGCATTTAAATTGAAATTCAACGGATTCAGAAAACCGTTTTTTAGTGCATTTCTTAAACTCGGCTTTAAACGTTGGTAGAGCAGAGGGTTCAATAAAATCAAAGAAGTTCTTACCAATCAATCCGACATCCTTGTATCCCAAATCCCTAACCGAGTTGTTACAGTATAGAATAGATCCATCATAGTCCACAATAAAGATCACGTCAGACCCTTCTTCTACAACAGACTTATAGAAGAATCCTTTCTTAACATATCCGGAAAGAGATTTCATTTATATATGCTTCTAATTAAATTCCTACTTCTTCCATCTCTTTCAGGTACCGATAGATGGAAGATTTACCGATGGCTAACTTTTGGGCTACCTCCAGTACATTATTGTCATACTTATTCAGATAGCTACGGATGATTCGATAGGTATATACTTCTAAAGTCATTTCTTTCAATAAGAAATTTTCTTCATCCATTACCGTGTTAAATGAAATGTCCTTGCCCTGGATTTCGTTGCCATCGGCCATCACAGCAGCAAGGTCCATCACAGATTTTAATTCCCTCACATTGCCCGGAAAGTGATACTTCAAAAGTTTTTCCTGTGCATCGTTGGCAATCTTAAATTTCTTTAAGTCGTTTTCTTTGGCGAATTGATCCAGAAAATGTTTAGCAAGCACGATGATATCCTGGCCCCGATCGCGAAGGGGTGGGAGATGAATAGGAAGTCCTAATAATCGATAAAATAAATCTTCTCGAAATCTTCCAGCCTTTACTTCTTCGTGCAGGTTGCGGTGGGTAGCAACAATTACTCTGACATCAAGTTTAATTACCTGATTGCTTCCAATACGTGTTAGTTCTTTCTCCTGAAGTACGCGCAGTAATTTCGATTGGAGGCTCAAATCCATTTCTCCGATCTCATCCAAAAAAACGGTACCTCCTTCGGCTTCTTCAAATTTTCCAATTCGCCTGATCAGCGCTCCTGTAAAGGCTCCCTTTTCATGGCCAAATAATTCACTTTCAATCAGATCTTTTGGGATAGCCGCGACATTGACGGCCACAAATGGTTTGTTTTTCTTTTTTGCATTAAAGTGAATGGCTTTTGCAACCAGTTCTTTTCCAGTTCCTGTTTCACCTGTTATGGAAACAGTAATCTGTGTCTTCACAGCCTTCTCAAGAAGTTCAAATACCTTTTTTATCGCTGGGCTTGATCCGATTATGCTTTTCTCGAATTCATACTTAACATTAATTTCCTGCTTTAGCCTGTCTATTTCTTTGATTAAGGATGATTTGTTGCGCGCGTTTTTTATTGAGTTTAATATCCTGTCTTTCGCATCTTCATCTTTAGTAATGTAATCAAAGGCTCCTCCCTTGAGAAGTTCAACGGCAGTCCCGATTTTTTCCTGAGCAGAAACAATAATGACGCTGATATCGGGATCAAATTCTCTGATGGATTGAAGAACTTTCTCACCAGACATGTCTGGCAAAGAATAATCTAGTGTTATTAAAGTTGGTTTTTTATGTAATTGCGCAAGACAGTCTTTACCATTTGCAAAGAACTCAGTATCAAAATCGGGATTTAAACTAAGTACGTATTTAAGGAATTTTGTGTATGCAGGGTCGTCCTCAACGACAAAAACCTTGATCTGATCATTTTCAGACATAATTAATTGATAAATTCTCTTAAAAGGAGTTTCAAATATCTTGTTAAATTAATATAAATTTAAATAAATCTTACTCGATTGATGCATGATAGAAATTTTTAAAACGAATTTCAATGATTCAAGAATTTAATTTACTCTCGTCTAGTGAAAGAGAACTTATGCATAAGGCACCCATATTGGTGTGCATTTTAATTGCAGGTGCAGATGGTCGCATTGATCAAAATGAGATCAGGAAAGCCATCGAATTAGCGACCAATAGGCATGTGGCTGGCCAGTCCAGATTGCTGGATTTCTATGATGAGGTGGGGGAAAATTTTGAGGATAAACTTAAAATAGTGCTTCAAAGTTTTCCGGTTAAAGAAAAGAAAAGAGCACCCAATCTTATAAGCGAGCTTTCGCAATTGAATGACATCCTACCTAAACTTGATAAAGAATTGTCTATAGAGTTTTATACTAGCCTAAAGGAAATCGCCATTGAAATAGCTAAGTCTTCAGGAGGATTACTAGGCATGAAATCGGTGGGCGAGGAGGAATTCCGGTATATTACATTAAGTATGATTAAAGATCCTTCAACTCTGTAGAATGGTCTAATGCCAAAATCTAATACTACATTTTTCGGCAGTTCCATTATGCCGTTTCGAATAGTATTCATCATGTGGCTGGTGTTCTCCATTCAGTTTTTCTATGGATATGATTTTGGCGTATTTGGTATAAGGCCGCGAACACCCTCTGGTCTCATAGGCATATTTATCGCACCGCTCATCCATGGCAACTATCAGCATTTGCTTTCCAATACATTTCCCGTACTTTTTTTAGGCACCGTTCTTTATTTTTTTTACGAGCGGATTGGCGGCACCGTCTTTTTCCGATGCTACTTCTATACCAACATCCTCGTTTGGCTGCTAAGCCCCCGCGATTCTTATCATATTGGTGCAAGCGGCCTTGTATATGGAATTACTTCCTTTCTGATTTTTTTTGGTCTGATCCGCCAGGACTTTATTTCGTTAGTGGTTGCAGCTCTGGTCCTTTTGATTTACGGAGGAGCCTTTCTTTATGGAGTGATGCCTGCAGATCCTCGCATATCCTGGGAGGCTCATTTGGGAGGGGCATTGGTTGGTGCCGTTACTGCATTTAACTTAGCACCCAAAAAGCACATAAGATGATGGATGCAGCAGCTAAGAAAGTGTGGGCAAGTATCAAGGCCAGAAAGTTTGAGCCGGTTTACCTGCTGCAAGGAGAAGAACCCTATTATATTGATCTGATATCAGACTATATCGAGTTGAACGCATTAAGCGACTCAGAGAAGGGCTTTAATCAGGTTGTTATATATGGTAAGGATGTAACTGTGTCTACTATTTTAACTCACGCCAAGCGATTTCCCATGATGTCGGAAAAGCAAGTAGTGATTGTTAAGGAAGCTCAGGAAATTCAGGATCTGCAAAAAGACACAGGTACTAAATTGTTTCTTTCCTACCTAACCAATCCTTCACCCACCACCATTCTGGTAATTTGTCATAAGCATAAAACATTGGATAAACGAAAGGAGCTTGGAAAAAAGGCAGATCAATTAGCTATTTCCCTCACGTTTAAAAAACCACATGAGAATCAGTTAGTAGAATTTATTTCAGAATATATAGCCGGTAAAGAATATAGAATTGATGATGCGGCCGTAAGGGTATTGGCAGAATATGTGGGCAATGATTTGAGCAGACTAGCCAACGAGATTGACAAGGTCTTAATTGATACCGCAAAGGAAACTACTATAAAAGCGGAGACCGTGATGAGCAGAGTGGGTATCAGCAAGGAGTATAATATCTTTGAGTTACAAAAGGCTTTTATCACAAAAGACACGTATCAGGCCGCCAAGATAGCCTCTTATTTTGAGCGAAATACGAAGAGGAATCCTGTAATCCCCATGGTTGCAGTTTTGTATTCGTTTTTTAGCAAGCTTTTGGTGGCAAGTACACTATCAGATACTTCTGAAAAAGGACTCATTAGCGCATTAAAAATTAGTCCATATGCCGTTCGCGATTATAGTACAGCATCAAGAAAATATTCCGTTTCTAAAATTATCGACAACATCTCTCTTCTTAAAGACGCTGACCTGAAGTTGAAAGGTGTAAATAGTGGTAGTAGTGAGGAAGGTGAGATATTGAAAGAGCTGGTTTTTCGTCTCATGTAAAATCCGTGAATTCAACGCAAGCCTTTCTTTGTTCATCAATTTGAGATGCCCTCTCATGATTTTCCTTATTGATATATACTGATTATTCGAAATAGATTGATTAATTTTACCATAGTAGGACGTTCAAGTCATATTTTTTAAGCTTTAACCTGCAATATTTTTTAATATTTTCTGTTTTACGAACAAACTTTGAATGAAGAGTTATAGTATTCTTCTCGTTTCGGTCTTCGTTGTGTTTTCTTCTTACTCCCAGAATCTGCTATCGCAACAGCAGATGGAAAGAAAATTTAATCAGGGACTGGAGTTATTGGATCATAAGCAATATGGCGCTGCCAGAGAGGTGTTTTCAGATTTTATTTCTTCTACTCCCGCTGGTGAAACCAGAAGAGCCGATGCCGAATATTATGTAGCCTACTGTGCCGTCAGTCTCTACCATGGAGATGCTGAAAAGCAGATTGAGTCTTTTATTGAAACTTATCCTAAACACCCTAAGTCTATTACGGCTAATTTCGATCTGGCCAATTTCTATTACAGTGATAAAAATTATAAAAAGGCATCTTTATTTTACACCAAGGTCGATTTTAGTGGATTAGATGCGGAACAACAGAATATTGGACGATTCAGATGGGGTTATAGTCTGTTCAATTTAAAATCTCTTAAAGATGCACTAACTCAGTTCAATACTATAAAATCAATAGGAGGACTTTATGGTCCGGCAGCCAGTTATTATGCTGGGTTTATTGAATACAGTCAAGCTGATTATGCCGCGGCTCTTACCGATCTTGTGCGAGCCGAACAAAATGAAGCCTATGCAAAAGTAGTTCCCTATATGATCGCCAATGTGTATAGCAAACAGAAGGATTATGATGCTTTGCTTACCTATGCCAGGTCCGTAGAATCGAAGGAAGATCTATCAAACAAAGAGGAGATCGCCTTGCTTATGGCAGAGGCATATTTTAAAAAAGCTGATTTTAAAAACGCACTAACAGGATATAACAAGTACCTGATAGGCCGTGAAGAAAAAGCCGATAAAGGAGTTTTGCTGCGAGCCGGATATGTAGCCTATTCATTAGGAGATGATGCTGCAGCGATGAAATACCTTAAGAGTTCATTTGCTGATAAAGACTCTATAGGTTATTATTCTTCTTATTACCTGGGAGCTCTTTACTTAAAGCAGAATCAGAAGCCGATGGCTCTTACTGCCTTTGATATCGCGCGCAAGTTTAAGCCTGATCAAAAGTTAGTTGAAGAGAGCACCTATCAGTATGCAAAGATTTCGTATGATCTGGGCAAACCAGATCAAGCCATTTCTGAGTTTGAGAAAATGTTGGTTACGTTTCCCAACAGCTCTCATGCCGAGGAAATAAAGGAATTGCTTTCTCAAGCCTATGTAAATGCATCGAATTTTAATAAGGCGATTGAGTATATCGAAGCGCTACCAAAAATGAGTCCTGCTATAGAACGAGCCTTTCAAAAAGCAACCATGCTGAAAGGTATTGAACTGTTCAATAAGGAAGATTATCCCACTTCGGTAGAATTTCTTGAAAAATCATTAAAGTATCCAATTGATCCTGCCTATGTGGCTGAGGCAAGTTTCTGGAATGGTGAGTCTTATTCTATTGGAAAAAAATACGAACAAGCGGCAGAAAATTATTTGAGGGTAATTGGAATTGCTGGCTTAGCTACTCAAGATCTCATTTTAAAAGCCAGATATGGATTGGGATATGCCTACTACAACTTACAGCAGTATGACCGCGCACTTTTTCACTTCAAGGAGTTTGTAAATAAATCAAAGAGTAATCAGTCAAATCTTGCTGACGGGATGTTAAGACTTGCAGATTGTTATTATGTTAGTAAGTCGTATCAGGATGCGCTTACTAATTACAAGAAGGTCACTCAAATGAATTCTCCCGATGCTGATTATGCCCATCTGCAGTCAGGAATAATTCTGGGCATCACCAGCAAGTATACTGATGCAATTGTTGAGCTGGACAAAGTAATTAAGGATTATCCGAAATCAGGAATGTATGATGAAGCATTGTTCCGTAGAGCTCAGGTAGATTTCGAACAGGGTAATTACACACAAGCTGTTGAAAGTTATTCCAAATTGGTACAAGACAATCCTTCTTCCCGATTTGCCCCTTATGCATACAACAAACGAGCAGCATCTTACTATAATTTGAAATCGTACGATAAGACGGCACAGGATTATATCACCGTAATCGAAAACTACCCCAATCATCCGGCAGGAAGTGATATCATATTGCAATTGCAGGAGGCACTTAATCTTACGGGTCGTTCATCTGAATTCGATAAGTATTTTAATCAGATGAAGAATGCCAACCCCGATGCAAAGGGCATTGAATCGGTAGAGTTTGAGTCGGCTAAAAATCTTTATGACAATCGGGATTATCAGAAGGCTATACAAAGGCTTGCGTTATTTGCTGATTCGTACCCTGAGTCCCCCAGGCTCAGCGAAGTGAAATATTATGAGGCAGAATCTTATTATCGCCTTAAGAATTTTAATAAAGCTCTGGTTGCTTATCAGCAAGTTGCTTCAGATAAAGCTTTTTTATTTGCCAATAAAGTAATCGGCCGCCTTGCTGAGTTGGAATTTAAGCTAACGCACTATGATAAGGCTATTCAATACTATCATCACTGGTCAAGGTTGGCTACCAATAAAAAGGATCAATATTCGGCATGGTCGGGTTTGATGGAATCGCATTATCTTCTCGCTCAATATGATTCCGCTACACAATACGCGGAGATCATTTTAGAAAAGGGAAATATAAATGCAGGTGCTCAAAATAAGGCATCTCTTTATCTGGGCAAAGCAGCCATGGCTAAGGGCGATTATGATCTCGCCCAAGATGAATTTTTGAATACCTTAAACTCTGCTCAAGATGAGTACGGTGCCGAGGCAAAATACCTGCTTGGAGAAATTCAATATTTAACCAAGCAGAACAAACAATGTTATGAAACACTCATCGGTTTGAATAGTGATTTTACAGCTTATCCGGATTGGGTAGGCAAGTCCTTTCTGTTATTGGCCGACAACTATCTTGCTATGGGCGATTCTTTTCAAGCGAAAGGCACGCTCAACTCATTGATTGATAATTTCCCTCAACAGGATATTAAGGTAATAGCTAAAGAAAAGTTAAAGAAGATTACTGATGAAGAAGTCAATAAGCAAAAGCTATTGAAAGCTGACTCAGTCGATAATTAAAAGACCTTCTGAATGATGAATAAACGAATAAAAAATATTAGAAGTTTAGCCCTGTTAATATTTATCACTGGGATTAGCTTAATTTCGATAGCCCAGGAAAAAGAAAAATGGGGAGAGGGTGAAATTGAGAAGGTGGAAATTGAGATTGTAAAAGAACGTCAGATTGTGTTGTCCAAAGCAAATCGCAATTTTGAAAAAGTACCACCACGTCCTGTTGAGCCAATCAAACCAGAGATCATTTACGATTTTAAGAACTTAGACTTTGCATCAGGAGATTTTAGCCCCTCGATACGACCGCTTCGGCTTCAGCAAGAAGAGATTGCCAAGTTATATGGCAACTACCTGAGTGCTGGTTTTGGCAACTATTCCTCTCCGTTGTTTGAGGCTTACCTCACCAACAAAAGAAGTAAGGATAAATTTTACGGATTAAAATTTTTCCATCAGAGTTTTGGCACTGGCCCTGTCGACAAAGAAAACTCTTCGAGCGGGAATACGGAGCTGTCTTTATTTGGTAAGTCGTTTGGTCGGTATGGCACATCAGGTGGTTTTTTAAAATTCGAAAACTTTAGAAATCGCTTCTATGGCTACTTGGCAGATCCCTTGATCGAACAATCACCGGAAAGACAGGCCTACACGATTATAAGCCTTGGCGGTTCTTTAGAGAATCCTAAAAATGCTGATTTCAACTATAAATTGAGTGGAGGTTTTAGCTATCTGAAAGATAAGTTTGAGGCATCCGAAAGCGAAGTAAATATTGTTTTTCAGAGTGATTATGATTTTACTGAAGATAGTAAGCTTCTTATCAATTCAGACTATTTTCTAATAAGCAGAAAGGATGCTTTGGTAGAGGCAAAGCCTCGTCATATTTTTAAAGTGCAACCAGCCTATCAATTTGTGCCTGTAGAAAATCTGAAACTGACAGCAGGCCTCAACGTTGCTTTGGAAAATGACACTATCGGAAAGAGTAAGTCTTTCCATGTTTATCCAAATGTGAAGGCTGAATACCAATTAGGTAAATCAGTAGAGGTTTATGCTGGCATAAGCGGTGATGTTGATAAAGTTTCGTTGCATACTTTGGCTCATGAAAATGCCTGGCTTGACGCTAACATTGGCATCTTTAATACTAATCGTTCAATGGAATTTGCCGGTGGATTAAAAGGTAAGTTGGGAAGTAAAATAGCATTTGGTGCTGGAGTTTCAGTGGCTAGCCTGAAGGACTTATACTTTTACAAGAATAACATTTTGGACAGAGCACGATTTATAACAGTTTATGATGAAGGCAATACCAAGCGCACGAATTTGTTTGGAGAAATAAGTTTTTCACAATCTGAGAAAGCACGATTCTCAATACGAGGAGATTTATTCGGTTATTCAACAGACGAGGTGGAGGCTGCCTGGCATAGACCAACCTACAGGCTGAATTTAAATTCATCATTTAATATTTTTGATAAATTTTTGATCACTACGGACCTGATCTCGCAAGGTGGAGCTAAAGTATTTGATGTAGACACCAACACCATTCGGACTTTGGATCCAGCTTTTGATTTAAATCTAAGACTCAATTATTTTGTATCTTCTCAATTTTCTGTTTTTCTGAAAGGAAGCAACCTTTTGGCTAATCAATACCAGTTGTATTTAAATTACCCTGTAAGAGGCCTGCAGGTTTTGGGAGGATTAACCTATGTATTTTAGTAATATTTTAATTTAAGGAAATTACGTTATTTTTGTATAGTACTGACCAAATCAAAACCATGGCAAAGCATACAGATAATCCCGAGGAAGGTGATAATGTAAATGAGGAAAATAACGGTGACGATAATTTCGGATTACCGGATCTGGATTACAAGCCACTGGATTCAAATGAAGAAACCTCATCAACAACTACTAGATATTCGGCCGAAGAGAGTGTGAGTGAGAATATTCATATTGAGCAGAATTATGCTTACACGCCTGAAGAAGAACCTAAATCAAATGCGCCCATTATCATAGCGATAATAATAGGTTTGGTATTGTTAGTCGCTGGCTTTTTGATTTATCAATATGTGTATACGCCTAAGGTAGAAAAAGCTAAAATGGAGGAACAGGCTAAACAAGAAGCCGAAAAGAAACGCCAGGAGGAAGAGGCTCGATTAGCAAAGGAGAAAGAAGAGGAAGAACGCATACGACTTGAAGCTAAAAAACGGGTAATAGTGGAAACTCCCACTATAGGTACCATTGAGACACTAAATGCAAGAACCGATCGTTATCATGTAGTTGTATCAAGTGATGTGGATGATGATTTGATTATGGACTACGCTAGGAAGCTCAGCGCGGATGGCACCAGCACCATGATTATTCCTCCCTTTGGAAAAAAGAAATTTTATCGATTAGTGATGGGGAATTACGACACGTTTGCTGAAGCTCAATCAAATGCCGATGCGGTAAAACCAAAGTATGGTGATACTGTTTGGGTGATCAAGTATTAACCCGTTTTTTTTAAGATTCCTTCTTTAAACTTATGATGCTAGCACAGATTGTAACAGACACTGCGACAGGCGCTCCTCAACAAGCCATATCCATATGGGAGTTGACGTTGGCAGGTGGTCCACTCATGATTCCTCTTGTAATTTGTTCGGTCATTGCTGTATATATTTTTGTAGAGCGTGTTTTGACAATTAATAAAGCTAACGTGAGCTCTGATGCCTTTATGGGTAAAATAAAAGAGCTCGTTTTAAAAGGTGATATTAATGGAGCCAAGATTCTTTGCTCACAACACGATACTCCGGTGGCTCGGATGATCGAAAAGGGAGTGACTCGAATCGGAAGTCCATTAAAAAACATTGAGGCCTCTATTGAAAATGTAGCCAAGATTGAGGTGTTTCGATTAGAGAAGAATCTTTCCGTTTTGGCCACCATTGCAGGTGCTGCACCGATGATTGGCTTTCTTGGTACTGTTGTAGGTATGGTGGGTGCCTTTATGGCCATTGCTCAGGAGGAGGGCTCCGTGAGTCCTAAACTTTTAGCAGACGGAATTTATACAGCCATGGTGACAACTGTGGCAGGTTTGGTTGTTGGTATTATTGCCTACCTGGGATATAATTTTTTGGTAACCCGCGTTTCAAAAGTAGTCCACAGAATGGAGTATTCTTCTATTGAATTTATAGACCTCTTGCAAGAGCCGAGATAAGCAATGAATATCCAAACAAGAAATAAAGTTGACCCGGCCTTTAGCATGGCATCAATGACCGATCTGGTTTTTTTGCTGTTGATTTTTTTTATGCTTACCTCAAATTTCGTAACACCATCAGGACTACCTGTAAACCTTCCCACTAGTGTGGCGAGCACTATTGAAGTGCAAAAGGTGTCCGTAACCGTCACTAAGGATTTGCAGTTTTTTGTTAATGAAAAAAGAGTAACAAAATCGACTTTGGAAGGCGAACTAAAAAGCAGGTTGGCTGGCAACAAAGGTGTAGTGGTATTACACATCGATGAAAGTGTAGCAACACGCGAAATGGTGTATGTAGCTGGCATAGCGACTAAGCTGGAGGCTAAGGTTTCTATCGCGACTAAACCTAAATAATTCAATGAGCGAGCAACAGGAAAAGAAGGATAAAACGATTGCCATGATTACCTCGATCGGTATACATGGTCTTTTGTTGCTGGTGTTTATGCTCATGATGGCATGGAAGGCGCCTAATCCTCCGCTTCCTGAATATGGTATTGAATTAAACTTTGGCATGGATGATCAAGGTGGCGGGGAAATTCAACCTGAAGCCGCTCCAGGCGAACAACAAGCTGAAGATGAAACGCAGCAAGAAGATACTTCGAAGCCTGTTCAGGAAGAAGTTATTGAAAAGCCTGTTGAGCAGGTTGTTTCAAAAATAGAGAGCCCTGTTGTTGTGAAAGAGGAAGTAAAGGAGACGAAAAAAGAAGTTGTTAAAGAGAAGCCAGTAGAAACCAAAGTAAAGGACATCCCCAAAGAAGAGGTTAAGAAACAGGACAAAGAAGTTAAGGTGGCTGAAGAAAAGGGAACCGATACAAAAAAAGGAACCAACACAACTAGCCAGGGAGATGGTAAGGGAAAAGTAGGAGATAAGGGAAGCCCCAAAGGTAAGTTGGATGCTAAAGCGCTCTATGGCCAGCAAGGTGGTGGTGGTGGAGATGGTTTTGGTCTTTCCATGTCAGGATGGGCCTGGGCGGATAATCCACTAGTTCCAAATCTTCCAGACAATGAAGACGGGCGTATTGAATTTGAGATTGAGTGTGACGAGAATGGAGATATTATAGGTATTCAAACCATTCAACGAGGATTGAGCCCTCGCGCTGAGCAGCTCCTGAAAGATGAAATCAGAAAAAATTCCTTGATAAAAACTTCTGTAGGGAGTGCTCCTGAGCGATCAAAAGGAAGAGTTGTCTTCATCCTGAAGACGAAGTAACCTTACTCCACAATAATCAAGTAATAATTCCTCCTTCCCTTTTGAGCTAACAGGAATTTATTTTGAAGTAATTCAAATGCTGGCTTTTGAACAGGATCGGTAAGTTTAATTTTATTAATGCTTACACCTCCGCCCTGAATCATCTTGCGAGCTTCGCCTTTCGATGGAAATATGGTGGATTGTGTAGCTTCTGATAGCAAGTCAGTAACGCTATTACAATTCTCAAAAGCAGATTTTGTAATCGTAACCTGAGGTACACCGTCAAACACAGCGAGCAGGGTATCTTCATCCAGGCTTTGTAAGTCCTCCGTCACTGAGTTACCAAATAAAATAGAAGAAGCTTTTATAGCAGTATCATAATCATCATGCGAATGCACCCGTATGGTAATATCCTTTGCTAATTCACTCTGTAGTTTTCGTAAGTGAGGAGCTTGGTTGTGCTCGGTAGCAATAGCCTCAATTTCTTCTTTCGATCGTTGTGTGAATATTTTAATAAAGTTGGAAGCATCTTCATCCGATATGTTGAGCCAGTACTGATAAAATTTGTAGGGTGATGTTTTCTTCGGATCGAGCCACACATTTCCACCCTCTGTTTTCCCAAACTTAGTTCCGTCTGCTTTTTTGATCAATTGGGTAGTTAATGCGAAGGCATCTCCACTTTCTTTTCTCCGAATCAGTTCAGTACCCGTTACGATATTTCCCCATTGGTCAGATCCGCCCATTTGCAGTTTGCAGTTTTTATGCTTGTAAAGCCAATAGAAGTCGTAACCCTGCACCAGTTGATACGTAAATTCTGTGAACGAAAGACCGAATTCCAAACGCTTTTGTACGGAATCTTTAGACATCATATAGTTGACAGTGATGTGCTTTCCTACATCGCGAATAAAATCAAGAAATGAAAAGTTTTTAAACCAATCATAGTTGTTTACCATTTCTGCAGAATTAGGCGCACCCGTTGAGAAATCAAGGAACTTCTCAAGCTGCTTCTTTACACAAGATTCATTATGTCTTAAAACTTCTTCCGAAAGAAGATTTCGTTCTGCCGATTTACCTGAAGGGTCGCCCACCATGCCTGTGGCACCACCTACCAGTGCAAAAGGTTTGTGTCCGCATTGCTGAAATTGTAGCAAGGTCATAATCTGAACCAGATGACCTATATGCAGCGAATCTGCTGTAGGGTCAAACCCAATATAGCCGGATGTCATCTCCTTGCTGAGTTGTTCTTCCGTACCAGGCATGATGTCGTGTATCATCCCGCGCCATCTTAGTTCTTCAACAAAATTCTTCTTCATTACTCTTATTAAAACCTCAAATATAAGGCTCCTTGGCCGAACGCAATAGTTGAAGGTGGATTTATGTACTTGTCTATGACTTTTTGAAGGCGGAATCCGCTATTCGTAATGATGATCTAATAAACCCATTTTTTTAGCTATTTCAAGTGATTTAATATAGTGCCGTTGGGTCTCATTACGATAAAAGGCTTACCTAAAAGCATACCTATTAAAACCCCACTCCAAGAAAGTTTTAGAATCAACGATCCTTTATTAGTCAGACCTGACTCAGAAAAGAGATACCCTATAGTAATCAGGAGCCGGCAAAATTCAAGGAAGGAGATTGCCAAGTTTACAGGTTTAAAGGTCACTGCAAAGTGAGTGGAGAAATGAAGCCTTTCAGAATAATGTGTAAGAAAATGAGAAGTTAAACTCCCTTCGTAAAAGCATTACCACCGCCTAGGGGTGGTTTTTTTGTCCACTAAAAAGTGTCTCTGAGTTAAAAAAAATCCTATCCTTTCGTAATCGTTTAGGACGCTATTGACTACAAATAATTTTTTTTACGATGGGTCGGATACTGGTTACCCTTTATGATCATGACTAAAGTCATTTTTTTGATACATAAAAATAGGCATTTAAACATGACCTAATGTAATATTTCAGTAAGTGATTTAGAATACAAAACTCACTATTTAACCATACTAAATCGTTTGCGTGGCCGCTAGTCCGTAGATAGTACACAAGTACTATTCTAGTCATTTATGGTGTTTATTGAAAATAAACCAAAAACAAGTTAATTATTAATGTAGTTTTTTTACTACTTAATAAAAAAAGACTCGAGGTATTTTTGATCTCGATTTTCAATTAACAGCTATTTCAACGTATAATGAACCGTATGTCTACAACTCCATTTGTTATTGATACTTTAAATATTTCGTTGAATGTTAAGATTCTGACTAAATATGCCCAATCAGTAAAAAGTCTATTTTCGAATATTTCGAACGGTATTTCCAATTTATTTGCGAAGTCTGAACATGAGGATAATCATTTATTTCTTAATGG